>JANLYU010000376.1:0-16808 GCA_031365785.1 Flavisolibacter sp.
ATACACGGCCCTCGCCCTTGCAGTTGTTGCATTTCGCCGTGATGGTCGTGCCTTCGCCATTACAGGTAGGGCAGGTGGTTACGGTTTGCATCTGGCCCAAAAACGTGTTGGTTACGCGGCGCACCTGGCCACTGCCGCCACAGGTGCCGCAGGTCTGCACACTGTTTTTATCTTTTGCCCCACTTCCACTGCATACATTACAAGGAATATATTTTTTTACTTTGATGTTTTTATTGACACCTTTTGCAATTTCTTCATAAGTGAGTTTGAGTTTGATGCGTAGGTTGCTACCACGAACGCCTCTTGTTCTTTGTCCGCCTCTTGTACGGGTACCACCACCTCCTCCACCAAAAAAACTTCCAAATATGTCTTCCCCAAAAATGTCCCCGAACTGGCTGAAGATATCTTCCATGTTCATGTTACCGGGGTGCCCGCCCCGTCCATTATTGCTTACCCCGGCATGACCATACCGGTCGTATTGAGCTCGGCGGTCCTGGTCACTGAGGATTTCATACGCTTCTGCAGCTTCTTTGAACTTATCCTCAGCAGATTTATCACCCGGATTTCGGTCTGGATGAAATTGCATGGCCACCTTGCGGTACGACTTTTTGATTTCTTCGGCTCCGGCACTTTTTGGTACACCCAGTATTTCGTAATAATCTCTTTTGGCCATATAATTTGTTTCCAGCTGCTATCAGTTTGAACTGATTCATGCCCTTTTTCTAATTCTAACTTGCAGTTGATCCATCCTCCCTACGGGGCTTATTTTCCCACTACCACTTTGGCAAAACGTATAATTTTATCGTTCAGGTAATATCCTTTTTGGACTTCTGCCACCACCTTTCCTTTCATATCAGCTGAAGCTTCAATTTCAGTGATCGCTTCGTGAAGGTCTGGATTGAATTCCTTTCCCATGACCTCCATAGCTTTCAATCCTTTCGAAGACAATGTATTGCGTAGTTTAGTAAATACCAATTGAATACCTTCTTTGATCTGTGCGGTATCATTCGTTATTTCTAATTGTTTTTGAGCCCTTTCACTGTCATCTAAAACATCCAGTAGATCAGTAATAACATCTTTGGAAGCAGTCTGGATAAGTTCAATCCTTTCCCGGGCATTCCGGCGTTTGAAATTATCAAATTCAGCAGCCTGTCTTAAATACCGGTCGTTCAATTCCTGTACCTGTTCTTTTAATTTTTCAGTCTCGGTATCAGCTGAGGGTTCCTCTGCATTTTGAATATTTTCTAAATTTTCATCTGAATTCATGTGTATAGACACCTCGTCCGTGGTCTGACGGCGGTTCTCCTGAAATTCCGGTTTCTTCATTTCCTTAAAATTGGGTGCAAAGGTAGGACTGTCAATAATATTGCCAACGGGTAATAAAGGACAAATTGTCGGGCTGAAAAGGCGTGCAGATGTCGATTAACTTTTAGCCGGTCGTACCTTGCGGACTTATGAAAAAAGTGCAGCTGAAACAAAAGATTGCTTCCCGGATCGCTAACGGTCACCCCTGGATTTATGCTAACGAAGTAGAAAAAATAGAAGGAAATCCGGGCCCAGGCGACCTCGTGGAAGTTTTCTATCATGACGGGAAATTTACAGGTAAAGGCTATTTTAACCCGCAATCCCAGATTTTAGTTAGACTACTTTCTCATGAACGACTTGAAATTATTGACGAAGCATTTTTTATCAAAAAAATCGGTCAATGCTGGGCTTACCGGAAACAAATAGGTTATACAGAAAATTGCCGCTTAGTTTTTGGAGAAGCTGATGGTATTCCACAACTGATTATCGATAAGTTCAATGATTATTTTGTGATCCAAACTATGGCGTTAGGTATAGATAAATGGAAGCCGGAAATTATCAAAGCATTGAATTTCCATTTTACTCCGAAAGGAATATTTGAAAGGAATGATGTACCGGTAAGGGAATTGGAGGGGTTAAGACAGGAAAAGGGCTTCCTTTCAGCTCCTTTCGATACCCGTATCAAAATATTAGAAAACGGATTACAGTTTTATGTAGATGTAGAAAACGGTCAAAAAACTGGATACTTCTTGGACCAGCAGGACAATCGGGCAGCAATTGAACCAATTGTAAAGGAAGCTCACGTACTAGGTGCATTTAGCTATACAGGAACATTTGAAATTCATGCTGCTCACTACGGAGCCCGTTCTGTACTAGGTATTGATATTTCCGAAAATGCAGTCAGCCAGGCCAATGAAAATGCAGCCTTGAACGGGCTTGAACATGTGGCACGTTTTGAAACGGCCAATGCATTTGATGCATTGAAAAGATGGAGTAGCGAAGAAAAAAAATACGATGTGGTGATGCTGGACCCTCCTGCTTTTACAAAAAACAGGGCTCAGGTTAAAAACGCTTTAACAGGGTATAAGGAGATCAATTTGAGGGGGATGAAGCTGATCAAAAAAGGAGGCTTCCTGGTTACCTCTTCCTGCACCTCTCTGGTAACTCCACAAATGTTCCTTCAGGTCATAGAGATGGCCGCCAGGGATGCCAGAAGAAAGATCAGGCAGGTAACGTTTCAAACACAATCTTCTGACCACCCCATTATATGGAGTATGGAAAACACGCATTACCTGAAGTTTTTAATCGTTGAGGTGAGTTGAAGTGGTAGGTTGGAATGAGATATCAAACGTATTTCTTCAGGACCTGAACATGGACTTAGGCCATTCTATGCAGTTCTTATTTAGATACCTGAAATTTTCCGGTTTCAACTAATTTACCAGATTTATCAAAAAGCTTATAAATATATACGCCCCGATTGAATTCTGAGAGATTTATTGTGGAATGGTCTGTAAAATTGCTATGCTCCAGCATTTTTCGTCCGATCAGGCTATACATCTGGATGGAATAAACTTTATCGAAGCCCTTTTGGAAGTCGAAAGTGATAAATGTAGTTGCAGGATTCGGGTAGAATTTAAGTATAGAGGTCTGGATACCCTGATTCATAACCGGACCCAACTTAATTTGAGCACTTGAACGAAAGGTAAAAGACAGAAAAAGGATTGATATAAGTAATAATTTCTTCAAATATGAAAATTTTAACCCATTGCTACACAATAATAACTGATTTTATAAAAAGTACAAAGGCCTTGCCGGAATTTGGCAATCTAAAGCCAATTCTACGCGGTCAATGCGCGTAACTTTACCTGTATCGCTTCAAAATCAGGCTGTAAACCAGCATTATCCAGCACTTCGGCATATTCTATTATTCCATCCTTATTGATCAAAAAAGCTGCTCTTTTAGAAACCCCTCTCATTTCAAACCCAAAAGTTTCGTAAAGGGCACCATATAAGGTAGACACTTCTTTATTGAAATCGCTTAATAAAGGAAAATTTAAATTTTGATCAGCTTTGAATTTGGCAAGTGTATGCAGGGAATCAACAGAAACTCCCAAAGGCTGGACCTCCAGTTTTTCATATATTTTCATAGAATCCCTCACTGCACACAGCTCCGCAGTGCAAACACTTGTAAAAGCAAGGGGAAAAAATAAAATCAAAACATTTTTCCCTTTGTAATCTCTTAAATTGATTTTCACCTTATCACTATCATAAAGTGAAAACTCGGGAGCGGTATGGCCGGGTTGCAAATGCATAATATTAAATTGGAATGCAAATATCCAACATATAGTTAACAAAATAACTTAGGAGCAAGCCCGGGTTTTAATGAATAATGATCCCCCTTGCAACCAGCATCATGACCGGTGAGGTAAAATTAATATCTAAGGAATGGGAAGTTTTTTCTTTTTAAAGAAGATCTAGCTCTGAGGTTTTCATCAACCATTCAGGATTGGTCGGTCAGAAACGGGGACAGTTTACAGCGTTGAGTGTTGAATTATGCCTATTGGTGAAACCTAAATAGGATACCCCCAATTCAAAACCTCCTCTTCCATAACTGGAAGTTTTTAGTTTTGAAATATTTACATCATAACTCAGTGAAACTGAAAAAGGAGTGTAGTCAATTTTGATCACCGGAATGATAGCATCGTTCCACCTCAGAAAAGCTCCTCCGTGCAAGGTATAGGCGGGGTGTTCAATATCCTGACCCAATTTGATACCATAAAGGGCACCGGCCACTGTTTCCTGAAATCCTGACTGAATAGTGTGATCGGCCTGGATCGTAATGTAACTGGCTGGCGTTACAGCAAACCGGATACCTGCTGACCCTACCCATTTAGGTGCCACTTCTGAAGAGGGGTTTCTATAAAATGAATTTCTTGGTTTTGTAAAATGATGATAGGCAATTCCAAGAAAAATATTATTATCTGGATTGTCATTGAGTTGAGTATTGTAGCTCATTCCAATAGCTGCATCTAAATAGGTGTACTTGGGTTGCAGAAAATTCTCTCCGTCACCAAGCCCATCATAACTACTGTTGGTAGTTATTTTAGAACGGTCCAAACTTCTTTGAACTGGACCACCCATAAAGCCCAAAGACAAATAACTATTTCGGTCATTACTCAAAGATTTATGAAAATTGAAAGCCGGGAGTACATGGGTAGAAACCCATGAAACAGTTCCAGCTCGGTCATATAATAATTGAATCCCGGCAGTGACGAAGTCACTGGCTTTGCCGATAGGCATTTTATATTCGGCATTGATGGAGCTCGTACGGTATGCATTGGTAACACTATTCCATTGGTCCCTGTATACAGCCTGTACACGAATGTCACCTGAATAGATTCCGGCGAGTGAAGGATTGCGAAGTAAAGGTGCTTCAAAGAATTGTGAGAAATGAATATCCTGAGAATAACCAGTGAAGGCACAAAGCACAAGGCACGCACCTAAAAATAATTTTCTATATCGTATTGCCTGTATCATTGTATCAGAGCTACATTACCTTCGAAATGAATAACCTGACTATTTTCACAAAACACTTCCACCTGATATATATAAACATCAGGAAGAGGTTTGTTACCCTTGAATTTTCCATCCCAACCAAATGATGGATTATTTACAGGAAAATTGCTTTGTTCAAAAACTACTTCTCCCCATCGATTGAAAATTCTTATTGATTTAACCCGGTCCAGACCTTTACCACGGACATAAAAAACGTCATTGTTGCCGTCGTTATTAGGTGAAAAGGTATTGGGTACAAAAACATTGGCATTTTTGCAGATCACAATCACTTGTACAATACCTGAATTCCTGCAACCATTACTGTCCACAAATGAAACCGTATAGTTGGTATTGAATTTTGGAGAGGCAGTGGGTTGCGGACAATTGTTACAATCAAGTGTGTTGGATGGCACCCAGGTATAACCGGTTACATTGGAAGTATAAGTAGCTGGTATAAGAACCGGGAAACCCGCTTGCATGGTAATGGTTGATGGCATGCTAACAGAAGGCAACGGATTGACATGTATTTTTTTTGTTGCAGTGTCTTTACACCCGCTGCTATTGGTGGCAATTGCAGTCACAACAAAATCTCCGGCATTAGCGTATTTCTGCAGGTCAGGATTTTGAATGGAGGAGGAAGCTCCATTAGGGAATTTCCAGTCCCAGTTCACTATGGAGGTATCGCTGCGGTCGAATATGCCAAGGTGTTTCATCAACTCATTGACACAGATAATGGAATCCCCAGCCACAGAAATCAATGGGCTTTCTACAATCTTGAGGACTTTGTTCAGGCGGAAAGTATCCAGACAGGCATTTTGTGTTTGAACATTCAGCAACACGGAATAATTGCCAGGTGAGGAATAATAATGCGAAGGGTTTTGAAGGTGTGATATTGAACCATCGCCAAAATCCCAGTTGTACACCGATACAGAATCATTATACAAAGTGGAATCCAGGAAGCGCACCATCCCGCTATCGCAGAAAAATTTATGATCAAGTCCAAATTTTACAGTAGCCCCTTTTATTCTTATGGTATCTGGACCGGTAATGGGAATGATGCATCCGGCCGGATCAGTCAAGATTACCTTGGGAACAAAATTTCCAAAAAAGTTATATACATGTGTCATGGCTGCAGAATCATTGGTAGTCAGCACCCCATCGCCAAAATCCCAGGTATAGGTCATTGGGCCAGGACTGAAAGTATTCAAACCTACATTCAAAGGCTTGCAACCATTGAGGGGTAGGTAGGTTACTTTAGATCCTACTGTATCGTAAACTCTGATGGTTCCATACGTGGTATCAAAACACAATCCCTGACTTACCACCACCAGCCGGATTGGGTAAATGCCAGGTACATTATAAAAGACAATTGGATTTGGAATCCATCCTGTGCCAATGGTACTAAATTCCCAAGCCTGAGAATAATAATAATGTGAAGTGTTGGTGAATTGTACTTCAAAAGGAGTGCATGAACTAATAGAATCGTTGACTGTATAACTGGCAACAGGTTTGTCGACTTTAATGTAATTAATTCTGGTTAATGAATCAGTGCAACCTATTTGGTCGGTAACCTTGAGTTTCACCGTATATAAACCGGTAGCATTGTAAATATTGCCTGGACTATTTAACGCTGATGAAGTACCATTGCCAAAATCCCATTGACTGGTATAATTAAGAGCATTAGAATTATTGGTAAAATTAACTGTACTGCCAGGACAGCTCAGGGTATCAGAAGTAAAAAAAGATGCTTTTGGATCCGTAGTAATAACAACATCGGGTTTCCCAATATAATGGCTGCAACCACTTGCATCAGTAATTCTCAAAATAACAGTGAATGTTCCTGCAGTAGTGTATGTATGCGTGAAAGGAGGCGCTTTGAAAGTTTGTAACGTACCGTCCCCAAAATTCCATTCCCAGCTAACTATCTGAGAAACACCATCATTTTGAGACAAATCATTGAATATAGTAGTGATATTTTTACATCCACTTGCATTTGAAACAGAAAAATCTGCTTTTGGCCCCTTTACTCTTATGAAATTGGTTTTTGTTACCGTGTCTTTGCAGCCATAAATATCAGTCACTGTCAGCAATATGGTATAGGGTCCTGAGTTAGTATATGCATGATCAGCTGTTGCTGAATTGGATGAAAATTGCGATCCATCACCAAAGTCCCAGTCATACTGTACAATATTGGAGGTATTGGACCCTCCAGCGGACAGATTGAAGGTAACTGGATTGCAAAAAACAGTAAAAGGTGCGGTTATATCTGGCACTTCTTTGAACACTTTTATAGGTAATGTTTTAGTATGTGAACAGGTATCGTTGCTAACAGTTAGGGAAACATTATAAGTATTGTAGGCAGGGAAAACATGGATGGGATTTTGTAAATTGGAGGTTGTTCCGTCTCCAAAATTCCAGAACCACGAAGTAGCCCCAATAGAAGAATCTAAGAAATTAAACTGCAGCCGGTTCAGGCAAGTAGTTTGAAATCCAAACTTTGAAATGGGAGGTTTTACCCGAATGAAATCAGTCCTGATCAATGAATCCGAACAACCATTATTGGTAGCATATAGTTTCACACTGAAAACTCCAGTATCACCATACTCATGCAGTGGATTCTCATCTGAAGAGATACCTCCATCGCCAAAAGTCCAAAACCATTGGTCTGATTCATTGGTAAGGTTTTTAAATTGTACCGGTTGAAAAGCGCAAACTGGATTAGGAACCGCGCTAAAATTTAAAATTGGTTTTCTGCCCACTTTTACAGCTCCTGGTAAAGAAATGGTTTCTGTACAACCACTGCTGGTGGTAATGGTAAGTGAAAGGGTATAATTGCCCTGGGAGGAATAGATATGAGAAGGATTAGAAAGTGTGGAGGTAGTGCCATCTCCGAAATTCCACAAATAAGAAGAGACTGCATCAAGGGTACTGATGACAGCTACTGGATTCAGGTTAAAAGGTACACAGCCCTGGGTATATGTGGGCTGAATGTCTATAACTGGCCTGATAATTTTGATATAATCAACTTTTTTTATCGAATCGGTGCATCCCGAAGCATTGGTAACTATCAGCTTCACATCAAAGCTTCCATAAGTCGTATAAGTGTGGGCAGGAAACTGCTGATTGGAGGTGGTGCCATCGCCAAAATTCCATTGCCAGGTCACTGCATTAGAAGAGAGATCCTTGAAATTGACCAACAGGTTAGGCTGACATTTGGAACTAACGGGAGCTGAAAAATTAGCAATAGGCCTGGGTAGTGTCTTGATGGTCCTGGATGAGGAATCCTTACAATAAGAATAGGTATTGAACAACCTGATCGTGTAAGTACCTACTGAATTATATACTTTGACCGGATTAATAAGATTGGAACTGGTTCCGTCTCCAAATGTCCAATTGGAACTTACGGGAACAGGAGAGGAGTTATTGATCAAATTCACAGGTGTATTGATGCACAAGCTATCCGGTAATTTGATGGAAGTTTGAATATTCTGAAAAGTTAATAGGTTAGTTTTCGTTAAGGTATCAATACAACCATCACTGCTTTTTGTGGTAAGAGTTACGGAATAATTACCATTTGAAGCATAAGTATGAAGTGGATTGGGTTGAGTGGAAGTACTTCCATCACCAAAATTCCAAGTCCAGGAAAGTGTTCCGGGACCAGTTGAATTGTTGGAAAAAGCGATTTTAAATGGTGGCTTGCATACAGCAGGAAGGGTATTGGAAAAGCTGGAAACCACACCACCGGCAATTTGAATGAAGGACTGCTTTGTAATGACACTATAGCAGCCCTTGTCATTTGTAACCTTTGCAGTAACAGTATAATTACCTGAAGAAATATAAGTATGATTTGGATTTGGTCCGCTGCCCTGGGTACCATCACCAAAATCCCACAACCATGTAGAATTGGTGGTTCCAATACTGGTAGTGGAAAGGTCTGTGAACTGGGCGCGGTGTGGAAAACATCCGGAACTGTCGTTCACTTTGAAATTTACACCTGGTTTTCCATAAACAGTGATGTATTGAGTTCGTGTTTGTGTATTAGAGCCCTGAGCATTGGAAACAGTGAGTTTGACTGTATAAGTCCCAGGAATAAAGTAAGTAGTGGAAGGTGTTTTAAGCGTTGAAGTGGCACTGTTGCCGAAATCCCAAAAATAACTGGAAATATTACCTGTAGACTGGTTTTGAAAATTCACCACAACCGGCGAACAGCCTGATGTAACACTAGCTGTAAAATTTGCTGTTTGGGCAATGGATACAGTAGTATAGAATAGGGCCAAAATTAAAATGGCGTTTTTCCTGATCAAAATTCTCTCATTTTAGCCCCATGGGCAGTTTTCTAAGGTGGTGTTTGACAAAAGCTAACGCGAAAAGGGTACAAAAATTATTCCCTGATTTGGTAAATCAAAAAAAGACCGGATTTATCCCTTATTGCTTGTTCAGCATCAGGGTATATACTTCATTGTTCACCATCTTACTAGCCTTTACGGACGTCCAGGTAGTAGTAATGATATTCCAGGTTCCATTTAAAAGGATCAATGGATGGGTGCTATTGGCAAAATTGGAGGTCATGGTCTGTGCCTGGGTATTGCCTTCAGCCAGCCAGCTTCCTGTTTTTTCAATCATCCCGTTATTGATGGCGTCTACTGTATAATTATTCCTGAACTGGAATTTATAGGATACAAAAGCTGGTGTGATATCATTGCCACCCTGAACAAAATTCGTGACCGTCCACTGACCACTGGTAAGGGCAAGCATCAACAGGTTTTCCTGTTGCTTTTCAATAATCTTATCCTTTGTATTGCAGCTGATTACAACAAATAACAGCCATAAATAAAGAGGATAATTTTTCATAAGGAAGATTCATTACAAGTTATAAATAGATATGTACTTATCCAACAGATAATTAACAAAATAACTTACATCAAGCTTCTTGCCAGTAATCTCCTGGCAAAGTTCTTCACTGGTATAAAATCTACCTTTCATATGAATTTTTGCCCTTAACCATGAAAGTAAAGTAGAAATATCGCCTGCGGATATAGCCTTTTCCAAACCGGATAGGTCTGTTTTTGCTTTAGCAAAGAATTGAGCCGCATAAAAACTTCCCAGGCTATAGGTAGGAAAATATCCAAAACTGCCATGACTCCAGTGAACATCCTGCAGGCACCCCATTTTATCGCTGGGAATGGTAATTCCCAGGTGCTGTTTATATTGTTCTTTCCAGAAATCAGGGACATCATGCGCCTGTAACGAATTATCTATTAATTTTTTTTCTAATTCATATCTAATGTATACATGAAAATGATACGTCAATTCGTCTGCTTCCGTGCGGATCAAAGCTGGCTCCACCTTATTGATACCCCTATAAAAATCCAAACTGGTGGTAGATCCCAATTCCGTGGGATAAAGTTCCTGTAGCCTTGGATAATGATATTTCCAAAACTCCCTGCTTCTGCCTACATGGTTTTCCCATAACCTTGATTGAGATTCATGAATACTATAAGAACAAGGTTCACCTAATGGCAGGCCATATTCTTCCTCTGGTAATCCCTGTTCGTACAGGGCATGTCCTGTTTCATGGAGGCAGCTCCAGGTCATATTCCCAAAGTCATGTTCATCGATACGCGTGGTAATTCTTACATCATATTTATTAAAACTGGTACTAAAAGGATGTTCACTGATGTCCTGTCTTCCGGATTCAAAATCAAACTGAAGCTTTTTTACCAATTCCATTCCCCAGTTCCACTGCGATTGTTTTGAGTAAAACTGGTTCAGGAAGGAATTGTCCACCTGATCTTTACTCGAAATTTTTTGCAATAATTGATGGAGGGTGGGAAGTAGGTCGGAGAAAGTTTTATCCATCAACACCACCGTACATCCTTTTTCATATTCGTGTAGCAGGGCATTGTATGGATGATCAGTATATCCAAGAATTTCAGCCTCCTCTCTTTTCAGCCTGATCAAAGAATGGAAGTCTTTTTCAAATACTGAAAACGAATTTTGCCTTCGGGATTCCACCCAGGCATGAAATGTTTTATTGATCTGTTCTGATAATTGCCGTACAAAAGCAGCAGTATATTTCTTGTTTTTAAGATAATCTTCATAGGTAAGTAAAACATTCTTTCTCTGGGTAACAGATAAATCCTGTTGCGCCAGAAGATCTTGCAAAATTCCGCCTAGGGCATCCTCAGTGAACATGGAATGACTGATTTCAGACAAGGTGCTGATCTGCTGTCCTCTGAAAATAGCTCCCTTTGGAGGCAAGTAAGTTTCCTGATCCCATTGCAGCACCCCATTGGCATTGCGTACATCCGCAATCAGGCTCATTTTCTTTTTGTACTGTGCATATAAATCAGCTGTATAACCCATGCATTCAAAGCTAATGGATAAAATTCTCTGAAATAAAGAAGGGGAAGTTATGATTTAGGGAAGTGCGGATCTGATTTCAGCTGGTCAATCAAGCGCGCGTAATGGCTAATGGAAAGTCCACTCAGTAGCAGAAGTTGATAGGCATCCAACTTTCCTATTGAAGTCTGTAGTGCATGAATACGGACATTTTCTGTTGTTGTATTTACATAGAGTAATTGGTCAGCCCTGTCTTTTTTAAATTGGG
Source organism: Flavisolibacter sp. (assembly GCA_031365785.1). Classification (GTDB taxonomy): domain Bacteria; phylum Bacteroidota; class Bacteroidia; order Chitinophagales; family Chitinophagaceae; genus Flavisolibacter. The sequence goes on from JANLYU010000376.1 coordinate 11,471, forward strand.
AAAATGCGGCTTCCAAAGTTTTAAATTGGGTGATCGTAAATTTTAATTTCCCAGAGGCGGCCTCCTGTACTAAAAATTGAAGTGAATCATCAGGCAAGATGTTAGTTCTGTTCGTACCCACTTCTTCCAAACATTTTTTTGAATAGCTCCAAAACACGTGTTCAGTTTGCACGGCCTGATACACGTAATACCTTACAGAGGGACCTTTTATTTTATGGAAATCAAGCTGTTTTTTGGATAAATAACGAAATGTTGAAGTAAATGAAGCTCTAGATTGCTTTAATTCCTGGACTAGGGATCGACGTTCCTTGCCTGAAAGGGTATCCATATGATACCTCCCGGCGAGTCCGGTAACGACAAGCATGGTCAGAAGCAGATAACCCTTGGTCCTTTTAAACATCTTTGATGATAGCAGTTATGGAAGCAATCCTGGCGCTCTTAAAGACACAAAAGGTACAACAAAACACCAGCAATCAGTTAGATAGTTGGTGCATGAGGTCAATGAGATGAATGAAGGTAGGATGAGCGGAGCCCATCCTTTCATTTTTGAATAAAGTAACTTTCCGTATGAAAATCCTTGATCTTATCTCCGTGCTGGAAAATTTTGCTCCTTTGGAATTACAGGAGGATTATGATAATTCCGGGCTTCTGACAGGATCGCCATCCTGGGAGTGCACTGGTGTACTTTGCACCCTTGATGTTACTAAAGAAATTTTGCAGGAAGCAGTGAATAAAAACTGTAACCTCATTATTTCGCATCATCCCCTCATTTTCCATGGTTTAAAAAGGCTTATCGGAAATAGTTATGTGGAGCAGGTTGTTGTTTCAGCCATTCAATTCAATCTGGCTATCTATGCAGCGCATACCAATTTAGATAATGTCATTCATGGCGTTAATGGAATGATTGCCAGTAAACTGAAATTAAAGAACACTTTTGTTCTTCAGCCAAAATCAAATATGCTGCGCAAGCTGATCACTTTTGTGCCACTGGATCAGGCAGCAAAAGTGCAGAAGGCTGTATTTGAGGCTGGGGGAGGACATATTGGAAATTATGAAGAATGCAGTTTTATCAGTGAAGGGACAGGTACTTACAAGGCAGGCTCCGGTGCCCATCCTTACCTCGGAAAGCTGGGAGAAAGACACGAAGAAAAAGAAGCTAAAATTGAAATCGTGTTTCCATTTTACTTACAGGATGAAGTGATCAATGCATTGAAAAAGCATCATCCTTATGAAGAAGTTGCCTACGATATCTTTTCCATGGAAAATGTTCAGAATCAACTGGGAGCTGGAATTGTAGGAAGTCTTGCGGAAGAAAAAACCGAAGCAGAATTTTTAAATTTGCTCCAGCACACTTTTCAAGCGGATGGCATCAGGCATAGCAGGCTCAATGGCAGAATGGTGCGCACGGTAGCGGTTTGTGGGGGATCCGGGAGCTTTTTGATTCATGCTGCCGTAAAGAAAAATGTTGATTTTTTCATCACTGCAGACCTCAAATACCATGATTTTTTTGATATTACCGGAAAACTGGTACTGGTAGATATAGGTCATTATGAAAGTGAGCAGTATACGGTGGAACTCATCCATGACCTTTTAGCCAAAAAATTCCCTACTTTTGCGATCCTTAAAACAAACATCAATACCAACCCCGTTGGGTATTTTAAAGGCCAGGGGTCATTTCACCAGGATGGGTTGGAACATCAAACGCATACTTCAAATTAAAATACATAATGGCAAACGTTAAGGAATATTCAGTAGAAGAAAAATTGTCTTCTCTTGTTCAGTTACAAAAGGTGGAATCCAAATTGGATGAAATTCATATTCTTAAGGGTGAATTACCCATGGAGGTGGCAGACCTTGAAGATGAAATTCAAGGGCTTCATGCCCGCCAGTTAAGGATAGAGGAAGAGATCAATGGCATTACTGAATTCATATCCCAAAAGCAGGAGGCCATCAAAGAAGCTCAGGCACTGGTAAAAAAATACGAGAAGCAAAGCGAGAATGTAAAAAATAACAGGGAATTCGAAGCGATCAACAAAGAAGTTGAAATGCAACAGCTTGAAGTCAAATTGTGTGAAAAGCACATCAAGGACGCGAATGAGGAAATTGGTGAAAAGGTCTCTTCCCTGGATAAGGCTAAAAAAGCCATTGCCAATAAAGAAGGGGTCCTGAATACAAAAAAAGGAGAACTCGAAAAGATCATTGCTGCTACTGAAAAAGAGGAAAAACATTTTAATAAACTGGCAGAAGAAGCAAAATCGCATGTTGATCCCCGTCTGCTGGCCAGTTATGAAAAAATAAGGAAGAATTACAGGAATGGACTTTCCGTAGTTCCAGTTGAAAGAGATGCCTGCGGCGGATGTTTTTATTATATCCCCCCTCAAAAGCAAAGTGAGATCAAACAGCGAAAAAAAGTTATGGTTTGTGAAAACTGTGGCAGGATACTGGTAGATGCGGAACTGGTAGCCGCAGTAGATGTGAAATAAAATTCAAGTTGATTATTCCCGCTTCCTGTCATCAGGAAGTTTTTTTATTTTAAACACTTTCTGTAACACCGGTGAAAGGAAATCCGTTAATTTGACAAGGAATTTGCAGAGAATATGCTGAGCCGATTATCCATTCAAAATTATGCCATCATAGACCTGTTGGAGGTTGATTTTTCAACCCAGTTGAATGTGATTACAGGTGAAACAGGAGCAGGGAAATCAATTATTGTAGGTGCTCTTGCGCTTATTCTTGGTCAGCGGGCAGATAGTCATGTACTCTTAAATAAAAGTGGCAAATGTATTGTGGAAGGATATTTCAAAAATGAGGCCAACCAAATAGAAGTCACGGCATTCTTGAAACTTCATGAACTGGATATCCACGATGAACTTGTAGTGAGAAGGGAAATTGCCTCTAGTGGAAAATCCAGAGCTTTCATCAATGATACACCGGTGAATTTGGCTCAATTGAACCAGTTAAGCATGCTTTTGGTGGACCTGCATCAGCAATTTGATTCTCTGGAATTAGGAGCGATCAATTTTCAGAGAGAAGTACTGGATGCGCTTTCAGGTAACCTGAAGGAACTTAAAGTATATCAGCAAAATTTCAACCAGTTACAGGCAGCAAGGAAAAATATTGATGAACTCAAAAGTCAAAAATTGCAATTCAACAAAGAACTGGATTACCATAAATTTCTTTATGATGAATTGGAGGAAGCTGCATTAAAGGATCATGAATTAGAGGAACTGGAGCAAGAATTAAAAACACAAGTGAATGCGGAGGCCATTATTACTTCTTTAACCCGGACTCATTACGACCTGAAGGAAAAAGAAGAACCAATTATCAGTCAGCTGAAGTCCATTATGCAGGGACTACAACCATTTACTGAATTGCAACGGGCAATCCCTTCCTTATTGCAGCGGTTGCAATCGGTGAATCTGGAATTGCAGGATATTGCAGAAGAAACAGAAAATATCATAGGAGATTGCAGTGCTGATGCAGCCGCTATTGAAAGGATCAATGAACGGCTGAGTGCGGGATACAGGCTACTAAAAAAGCATGGAGTCAAAACTACTGCCGACCTGTTACTTATTCAAAAGGACCTGCATTCAAAATTGCAGGCGGTGCTCCACATAGATGAAGCCATCATCGAAGCTGAAAAGGAAAATGAAAAAATGCTTTCCGCCGCACAGGCTCATGCAATACAGCTTTCTCTTGCCCGGAAAGCCCAGGTTCAACCACTGGAACAGCAAGTGAATAAAATGCTGTCGCGTATAGGCATGCCTAATGCCCGCCTCAAGGTAGATATTAAGGAAGGGAATCTTTCACAATGGGGTTCGGATGAAATCGAATTTTTATTTGATGCCAATAAAAGTAACCAGTTCTATCCACTCAGAAAAGTGGCCAGCGGAGGTGAATTGAGCCGCCTGATGCTTTGTATCAAATCTCTCGTTGCTTCACGCATGGATCTCCCCACGCTGATATTTGATGAAATTGATTCTGGTATTTCTGGTGAAGCGGCCAGGCAGGTGGGGACTATTATGAAAGAACTGGCATCCGCCCGACAGGTTATCTGCATCACCCACCAGCCACAAATAGCTGGCAGGGCGCATTATCATTTCCTGGTGTACAAAGCGCTGAAAAATGACACGGTAACTACAGGCATTCGGTTGCTGGATACTGAAGAACGCATTGTTACTATTGCGCAAATGCTTAGTGGGGAGAAACCTACTGCTGCTGCATTGGAAAATGCCAGGGAGATAGTGATGAACTGACTTCAAATAGTTTTCTCTTTATAAGGAATGTCCTACACTTCATGAATCGGTCAAACTTGTTTTCTTTTTACTAGGGGATAAATAATTATTTTTACGTTTCTAACAAAGAATTTCATCATAATCAATCTCATATGGCCAACCAATTATTAGCAGGTAAAAAGGGTATCATTTTCGGAGCACTGGATGAAAAATCGATTGCCTGGAAAACAGCATTGGCCTGCCATGATCAAGGTGCGGAAATAATATTGTCAAATGCACCGGTGGCGTTGAGAATGGGAGAGATCAACAAGCTGGCTGAACTGGTAAAGGCGCCTGTGGTTGGTGCGGATGTTACCAACATGGAAGACCTTCAGAAACTGTTTGAAACTGCACAAAAACATTTCAGTGGAAAAATTGATTTTATACTCCATTCCATAGGTATGAGTGTGAATGTGAGAAAGGGAAAACATTATACTGAGATGAATTATGAATGGAACCAAAAGACCATGGATATATCGGCTATGAGCTTACATCGTGTATTAAGAACTGCCTGGGACATGGATGCTTTGAATGAATGGGGCAGTGTGGTTGGACTCACCTACATCGCCGCGCAACGTGTTTTCCCTGACTACAATGAAATGGCTGATGCCAAAGCCCTCCTGGAAAGTGTTGCCCGAAGTTTTGGATATTACTACGGGGTAAAGAAAAAGATCAGGATCAATACCATATCGCAATCGCCTACACGTACTACTGCTGGAAGCGGTGTCAAAGGATTTGATTCATTTATTGACTATGCGGAAAAAATGAGCCCGCTGGGAAATGCACCGGCAGAAGCCTGTGCCAATTACTGTGTGTGCCTCTTCAGTGACCTCACCAAATATGTCACGATGCAGAACCTGTTCCACGATGGAGGGTTTAGCTTTACTGGAGTTTCAGAAGCAGTGATCAATTCCAACTTCTCTCATTAGTCAGAAGCAATTTCAAGATTGTCTTCAAAAAAGTACCGTGAAGTATTGATAACGGTATATTAATCAATGAACCCTGCGTGAAGCAGGAAATCAGCATTCTGTTTATTGTGATTTAATTGATTATATATTGATACT
>JANLYU010000390.1:0-8454 GCA_031365785.1 Flavisolibacter sp.
GCTACCGATGCCACAGGCACGGCCGTACTCACGCCCGCCCCGGCGGCGGGCACGCAGCTGCGCATCACGGCGCTGGGCTACCGGCCACGCCAAGTGGCGGCCCCGGTGGTGGGAACGGGGCTTACGCTATTGCTCGTGCCGGGTGGGGTTGAAATTGAAGAGGTGCTGGTGACAGCTACCCGCACCAACTCGCGTATTGAGGACTTGCCCACGCGGGTGGAAGTGCTGGGGGCTGAGGAAATGGCGGAAGAAAGCAGCATCCGGCCGGCCAGTATCGCGAGCTTGTTTGGCGACATCGCCGGTACCCAGCTGCAGCCCACCTCGCCCACCACCGGCAACCTCGACCTGCGCCTGCAAGGCCTGCCGGGGCAATACACCCAGATTCTGCGCGACGGCGTGCCGCTGTACGGCGGGTTTGCGGGCTCGTTTGGCCTACTCACGGTGCCGCCGCTCGACCTGCGGCAGGTGGAGCTGATTAAAGGCTCAAATTCGACGCTGTACGGCGGAGGGGCCATTGCGGGCCTGGTAAACCTGGTGAGTAAAATTCCTGAAGAAAAAAAAGAATTGAACTTTCTGGTGAATGGCACTTCCACCGGAGGCGTGGACCTGAGCGGGTATTTCAGTCAACGAAACGCCCATGCAGGAGTTAGCTTTTTTGCTTCACAGAACAACGGTAGTGCTTATGACCCATCCGGAGTGGGCTTTACAGCTCTTCCTAAATTCAGCAGGTTTACGCTGACACCGCGCTTTTTTCTATATGGAAAACATACTCATGTCAATATAGGTTTGGGATACATCACAGAAAAAAGGCTGGGAGGTAACATTAATTATATAAAAAAACAGGTGCCCGGTTATTTTGAAAGAAATCTTTCTAACAGGCTGACCACTCAGGCAAGCATCCGGCAGGATTGGCCTGGTCATGGCCTGCTCGTTATAAAAAACAGTTACAGTCATTTTAACCGCACGATCAGCATACCTTCTTATCAATTTAAGGGACTGCAGCAATCTTCTTTTTCAGAAATAAGCTGGAATGGAGGAACAGCAGGAAGCCAGTGGGTTACAGGCTTCAATTTGATGACGGATCACTTTAACGAGTTCATTTCAATGCCAGGACCTGCGAGGAACTACCATAATAATACAGCAGGAGTGTTTGTACAGAACACCTGGTCACCCGCAGCAACTTTCAGCCTCGAAAGCGGATTGAGAGGTGATTATACCAACCCTTTCGGCTTCCTGCTTCTTCCCCGTTTGTCATTTTTATTTAAATTATCGGAACATCTCTCTTCCCGTGTGGGCGGAGGGCTTGGCTATAAAGTCCCCACAATTTTTACAGAAGAAAGTGAGGAACGACAGTACCGTAATGTTCTGCCGCTGGATCAGGAAAACATCCGCTATGAACGTTCCATTGGTGGAAATATGGACGTTACCTACCAGGCCTATATAGATGGAATAAAACTAACCATTAATCCGTTATTGTTTTACACCCGCATCAAGCAGCCACTGGTGTTACAACCGAGTTTGAACGGACAGCTGGAATATGTCAATGCTCCCGGATTTACGGATTCTAAAGGGATTGACCTGAGTTTCCGCTTATCGGTGAATGTAATTAAATTCTTCACGGGATATTCTTACACGATCGTGCAAAATCATTTCCAGGAAATAACCTCCTGGTATCCGCTGGCGCCACACCACCGTTTGCATTTTGATTTGGTGTATGAACTGGAAAAAAAACTACGTATTGCCTTTGAATCTTATTATACAGGCAAACAAAAATTAAGTGATCCAACTTTTGGCCAACCTTACTGGCTACTGGGAGCATTAATCGAAAAAACCTGGAAGAACTTGTCCGTTTTCATCAATGGGGAGGACCTGAATAATACCAGGCAAACAAAATGGGAAAGCATCTTTACCGGTACGATGGATCAACCGGTGTTCAAGGATATTTATACTCCATTGGAAGGGATCACACTCAATGCAGGAGTAAAGGTGAAATTGTAAAATGATTTATTTGGTCTATGGTCTATGGTCCATAGTCCATGGTCCATGGTCCATGGACTAGAAGTAACATTGATTTAAATATAGTATGTTCAAAGATTTATTTCAAAAGCTTCATTCCATCCCATATTACAGTCCATAGTTAATGCTCTATGGACTATAGTCCTCGCATATCCATTCCTTCCATGGAATGGCCGGCATTTCTCAGCAAGAATTCGCTGTTCAGCAAATAGGTACCGGACGTTACTACTACATCTCCCGGCTTCAAACCCTGAACGATTTCAATTTGATTTCCATTTTCTGAACCGGTGATCACCTGCTGAAGCCTGAATTTGTTTTTCCCAATGAGCACCCACACCTGTGCTGTAGGATTTCTAATCACGGCATCCGAAGGCAGTGTCAGCGTAGAAGTTGAATTTTTACTCATTACAATGTATACCGGCATGCCTGGCTTTAACCGGTTGCCTGGATTTTCCACACTTACTCTAACCAGGTTGATCCTTGTCCGTGGATCAATTTCCGGAATCACCAGGTCCATCTTCCCCTCCACTTCCCAACCCAGGTCAGGGACCTGAACTTTTATGTGCGCCTCGCGGTCAAAGAGGGCAAGCTGAGAAGTATACACTTGTACTTCCGCCCACACATGGCCCGTGTTGGCAAGATGTACGATCAAACCTCCTTGCTGTACATAATCGCCTTCAGTAACATCCAGGGAAGTAATGTAGCCACCAGCGGTACTGTAAAAGGTAGTCGTTGAAGTGGATTTTTTTGTTTGTTCTAACGTCTTGATTTGTGGCTCACTCATTCCCCATAAAAATAATTTTGACCTGGCGCTTCTCCTCAACTGTTCGAAATCAACCACCGTAGATTCGAGTCCTTTTCTTTTTTCTAGCAGAAGCAGGTATTCCTGTTTGGCATTGTTCAACTCTTCGGAGTACAATTCAAAAAGTTTGGATCCTTTTTCCACATACTCCCCCAGAGTTTTATGATACAGCCTCTCTATTCTTCCCATCACTCTTGCACTTACCGCATGCACCATATTCTCATCGAAATTGATCGTGCCATTGAGTACCAACCCATTGTTCTGCGTGCTGTGGCCTAGGGTATCCACGTGGATGTTGCCTAATTGTACCTGCGCATCACTTAATTCAATTTCATTGGGTAAGGACTGGCTGCCCTTTGTAACAGGTATCAAATCCATATGGCAAATCGGACAGGTTCCAGGCTTTACTGCCACTACCTGAGGATGCATGCTGCAGGTATAATAGACATCAGCCGGAACTGGCTTTTTTTCATGCGCCCTGCAACCGCCAGCGAGAATCAACACGATTAGAATTACCACGTATTTCATTTCACTCTTTTATTTGAATAAAGCTTTCACTTCCCACCAAAAACTGGGCTTTGACGGCAACACTATCTTTTATCGTAAGCCCCGATGTTATTTGAACCAGGCCATTTTCTTTCATGCCTATGCTTACCTGATGTACTCTGAAACCTGCATTTTCTTTTTTGAATACCACATTATTCCTCCCCAGTGTCAGCACTGCACTTTCCGGCAACCAGAAACCATTTTGTTCAGAAGTAAACAGCTTCGCCTCTATCTGGCTCCCAATTGATAAGCGCATGATTGAATTATCAAAATATACTCTTGCTGTGATGGTTTTACTTTCCTTCCGATAAAAGGGTTCTATAAAAGAAATGACAGAAGCAAAGCTTTTTGATGGCGCGACTTCAGGTATGATCTTCACCGGTGTACCCACCTTCAACTGCTTCATTTCATCAGAAAATATATGCAGCGCCACCAATGCTTTACCAGCATTGATCACTGAAAAAACCGGTTGCCCTTTCATCAGCGACATTCCTTCCTTGATCAACAGTTCCCTGGTGGTTGAGGACCCCTCCTGAGGTTCCTTATCGTAAGCCATCGCAGGCTGACTTCCCGGAACTTCACCCGCATCTATGACCAGACCCGAATAATTGGAATAAACAGCCACGGTATTCAATGGTTTTCCTGTAGCGGCTATCTGCGCTACCTGTCCTTCACTCATCCCAGACAACAGAAGCCTTTGCCTCGCCGCACGGATCAGGGAAGTATTTTGCTCGTCGTGACGGATCACGAAAAGATAATTTTCCTGTGAAGTCAATAATTCAGGGCTGTATATTTCCATTAGCTTGTCGCCCTTTTTCACATACTGGTACCTGTTCCTGATATACAGTTTTTCTATCCTTCCTTCCACACGTGATGAAATGGTCCCTAACTGATGCTCATCATATTCAATGGTGCCCAGTGCCGTTGAGGCGGTTGATTCACTTTCCAGAGTCAGGGCTGTTACCGGGATGGATGATACCACGTACTGATTGGAAGGTTGTAATAAAGTTTCCAGGGGAATATCTTTTATGACTTCCGATTTTGTTTCTTTTTTCACCAGTGCCATTCCGCAAATTGGACAATTGCCTGGTTGATGACGAATGATCTGGGGGTGCATGGGGCAAGTGTACTCAGCTTCCTCCAGGCGTGATGGTACCTGTGGATTTTTACAGCCCACCATCATCATCATGCTCAATACGATATAGTTCATTATCCGATTCATTTATTGTTGATTTCAAGTATCCTTTCTAATTCAGTTTGTAAAGTGAGAACCTGTAGAAGAATATCCAGTTGCTCCTGCCGGGCCATATTGAGCCGTTCCCATGCATCATACAACACCAGGAGTTCCTCTGTATTTTGTTCGTAAGCAATTTGAACCGTTTGATAATATCGTGTCAAAGCAGGAATGATTTCTGATTCATACACCCGCAGCTGTTTCTTTTTGGTATCGAATTCCGATTTTTTGGAAAAGGCCATTCCCACAGCTTCATTGATAGTGGCCGATCTTTTATAAGACAGTGAGGTGGCTTTCCATTGCAGGCTTTCGATGTTGGCTTTTCCCATCCTGGAAGACCATCTGGTCCAGGGAATTTTTACCATTCCCATCAGGGTAAACTGCGCTGGCAAATGGCTCAATCCAATCATATGGTCAAACCGCAGCCCGAATTCAGGCTTCAGTTTTGACCTTTCCAATTCCTGCTGGAGGCTTGTGCTTTCTATTTCCCTGTTGATGGCTCTTATATCACTTTTTGCATACACCAGCAATGAAGTATCAAAGCTTTTCGCCGGATATTCCCTGATCTCAAAAGTGGTATCAATTGTAAACGGTTCTTCGCTATTCCTGAAGAGTAAAGTATTAAGGCCAATTCTCATCTGCGCCATATCATTTTGCAAAACCAGTTGAGTGCTGTGGATATTTCCCAAAGAAGCTTTTGCTTTATAATAGGCATTGAGCTTATCGATTCCGTTTTTATAACGGATCTCTGCGCTTTTAATCATAAAATCTATGAGTTGCTCGTTTTCTTCAAGCACTGACATTTTTTTTTGATCCACGACCAGCTGGTAATAATTCATCTTTACCTTACTGGCAATTTCATTAATAGCCTGTTGGTGCACTTCATCACTAACCCTGGAAAGGGATTGTAGATAGCCTGCTTCTGCATTTTGTCTTTTTTTATTTGGGATCATCTGTTGAGCAGAAATCATATACTGGCCCATTCCAGGCATTCCCTTTTCGCCTTTGATCTTGCCCGGATTGTAGGGGGTCATCCAAAACCCGGTTCCTAATTCAGGAGGCATCCAGCTATAAGCACCTTTGGCAGTTGCTTCCTGCGAACGAATTTCAGCTTCATGCATCTTCAGTTCAGGGTAACTGGCAATCACCATCCGCAAGGCATCCTTCAGGGATAACCTGTTCTGGGCACCTCCTTGGTAACAAGCCGCCAATAGAAAAAAAACTACAATTAATTTTTTCATGATTCATGTTTTACTTCATGCACCTGTATTTTTCCATATTTTCTCAATTCATATTCTTTTGCCATCAGAAAAATAAGAGGAGTGACTAATAGTATATGGGTGGCTGAAGTGAATACGCCGCCAATCATGGGCAACACTATAGGTTTCATTACATCGCTGCCCGCACCGCTGCTCCATAGAATGGGTATCAAGGCAAAAAGCGTTACCGTTACCGTCATAATTTTTGGCCGGAGTCTTTTTACTGCACCTCGTATCACATATTCTTTCAGTTCTTCCCTGGAAATTTTTTCATTCGAATTGCCTTTTGCAGCCACCAGCTGTTGCATGGCGTCATTGAGATAGATCACCATCACAATTCCTGTTTCCACCGCTAAGCCGAACAAGGCTATAAATCCCACTGCCACAGCCACCGATAAGTGAACTCCCCATAAATAAATCATAATGATGCCTCCAATCAAGGCAAACGGAATAGTAATGAGACTTAACAGTGCTTCCCTTGCAGAATGAAAAGCGAAGTACATGGAAAAAAATATGATCAGCAGTACAACTGGCAAAATGATCTTTAATGTCCGTTCGCTACGAATTAAATTCTCATACTGACCGCTCCATTCCAAATAATATCCCTTTGGAAGTTGAGTAATCAAATTTTCCAGCCGGTTTTTAGCTGCCATTACGGTGCCTGCCAGGTCGCGTCCCCTGACATTGAAAAGCACAGCCCCACGCAACAAAGCATTTTCCGAATTGATCATGGGTGGTCCTTCCGTGATTTTGATATCCGCTACCGCTTCCAGAGGAATGGGTCCGAAGTTCATGGTCTGCACCTGCAATCGTTTTAAATCTTCCAGGTTATTCCGGAAGTCCTGGCCAAACCGTGCACTTACAGAAAACCTTTGCCTGCCTTCCACGGTGTTGGTGAGGCGCATCCCGCCCAAAGCTGTTTCGATCATCACATTTACCTCATCGATGCTTAATGCATAACGGGCAATTTGATCCCGCCTGATACTGATATCAATGTATTTTCCACCTGTGATGGGCTCCACATATAAATCAGTAACTCCATCCACGCCTCCTAGTCCATTCTTCAATCGCTGCGCGAATAAATTAATAGAATCCAGGTTTTGTCCATACACCTTTAACCCTACATCAGTACGGATACCTGTTGAAAGCATGTTGATGCGGTTGATGATGGGCTGCGTCCATCCATTGATCACTCCGGGTATTTGAAGTTTCGAATTCAATTCATTGATGATGTCTTCCTTTTTCAGTCCTGCCCGCCATTGAGATTTAGGTTGCAGTAACACGATGGTCTCAATCATACTGATTGGTGAATTGTCCGTAGCCGTGCTGGCCCTACCTGCTTTCCCCAACACTGATTTTACTTCAGGAATGGATTTGATGAGCTTATCCTGAACCTGTAAAATTCTTTTCACTTCAGAATTGGAAACATCAGGAAGTGTAACCGGCATAAATAAAATGGAACCTTCATCCAAAGGAGGCATGAATTCTCTGCCCAAAGAAAATAGCATGGGTACTGAGACCGCCAGTGCAATACAGTTTACAGCAAGTGTTGTTTTGCTCCATTTTATACAGGTCCGAATAATGGGTTCATACAACCTTTCCAGAAAATGGTTGATAGGGTTGGAAGACTCGGGTCGAAACCTGCCTTTCATAAAATAAGAGAGTAGAACGGGTCCCAGTGTCACCACCAGCAGGGCATCGACTGCCAGAATGAAAGTTTTGGTAAAGGCTAGCGGATGAAAAAGTTTTCCCTCCTGCCCTGTTAACATGAAAACAGGAAGAAAAGAAGTGATAATAATCAGGGTTGAAAAAAATACCCCTCTTGATACCTGCTTGCTGGAACGCTCAATGATAGCCATCCGTTCGGCTTCAGGTATTTTAAAATAATTTTTATTCAATAATTTTTTCATCATGTTATTGAGGTTGATGGCGGTTTTGAAAGTCTGATAAATTCCTATAAGCGTTTTCCGACATGATGATTCCGTTGTCTACGATCACACCAATGGCCAGGGCAATACCGGTCAGGGACATAATATTTGATGAAATATGAAATGCATTCAACAGGATAAAGCTGATGGCTATGGTAATGGGGATTTGTATAATGATGCTTAGGGCGCTCCGCCAGTGCAGCAAAAAGAGAATCACAATCAAACAAACGATCAAAATTTCTTCAACCAGTTTACTTTTGATATTTTCCACGGCTGCCTCAATCAATTCACTGCGGTCATAAGCCGTTTGAAATTTGACACCTTCAGGAAGACCTTTCTCCAGGTCTTTCATTTTGGCCTTGATTTTCTGGATCACCTGTTCTGCATTCTGTGCATAACGCATCACCACGATCCCTCCTACGACCTCGCCTTCTCCATCCTTGTCAAAAATTCCCAGGCGAATGTCACTGCCCATTTGTACAGTGCCTATATCTTTAATCCTGACAGGAATCGCATTGTAATTGTTTACAGCAATACTTTCAATATCCTCCTTTCCCTTTATGTACCCCAGGCCCCTGATTACATAGCTCATATCGGCCATTTCCATTTTTCCACCCCCCACATTGCCTACTCTGATGCCGCCCGCTGCTGCACCGCCACTGCCGCCGC
>JANLYU010000457.1:0-2630 GCA_031365785.1 Flavisolibacter sp.
TAAAATACAAACCGTAATTGAATCTGAACTGACGGTGATGCAAAGAATGATGGGTGGCCCCGATCATCCATTTGCCAAAAAAATTCCGGTGAAAATTTTTTGGATAAATCTCTACGTCAAGGTGATTGACCACACTGCTGAAAGTCATTACAGTGAGCTGTAAAAGAAGCACATAACCGTGGAGTGGAAGGACCAATAATAATAACGGTAAAAATAAGGCCTGTAAAAAGCCTTCCAAAGGGTGAAAAGAAAATGCAGTCCACGGTGAAGTGATATTGCTCTCGTGGTGAACCTTATGCACTGATTTGAAAATGAGGGGAAGATGCATCCACCTGTGAAGCCAGTAGTAATAAGTTTCGTGAAGCAACAGTGCCACCAAGAAACTTACAGGCAACCACCATAGAGGGTACTGATTTACCTGCAGATAAATTTTTGTAGCATGATGTTGCCATAATAATAAAGTAATGGTACCGGATACAGAAAAAATTAAAGCCGTCAGACAGCTCCAACCCACCTCTTTTCTCAACTGACTCTTTTTATAAGATCGTTTATTGATCCTTCTTTGTTCCCAACGACTGGGATACCATAAATAAAAAACGCAATAAAAGATTCCGGCAATAAGCACATACCTTCCCATTACCACGGCAAACAGGATAATAGTTACCAGCAAAAACCAAATGGGTTGTTCTATATCAGGTAGGTGCATCGATGCTAAGGTAACAACAACAAAGATGAAATGTTCAGTTCAATCCTTCTATAGAATTCATGAACCTCAGATGTAATAGTTTTATTTGCTCATTTATAGGGCCCTGATAGTGTGGGTGTTATTTTATAAATATGTGAAAGGTTCCTATCAAGATGACCCTTTAACACCATCTTTGCAGGTTATTTTTCAATTGGCACTATCTTTTCACCTGATTCAACAACTAAAAACTATTATCATGAAAAAGATGATTACCCTTTTGATTGCTTTTGGTGGCTTATTGTCTGTACAGGCACAAACCTCCAAAGAAGATGCCCGTAGAGTGGTTTTAGGTGCACCCAAAAATGGAAACAAAACCACAAAAAATGGCAGAGATGTTGTTTTGGGAGGTGATAACGGAAACAATAGCAGAAGTTATCCGAACAACAGGACGTACCCTAATTCCAGAAATTATCCATATGGTTCAAGAGAAGCTCAGAGAGATCAAGTAAACAGGGAATATGATATGAAGATCAATTCCATCCGCAACAATGGGCAACTCAGCCAGTCAGAAAAAGATAGAATGATACAACAACTTGAAAAAGACAGAGCGAGAAGACTTCACGAAATTGATAAAGGCTATAATAAGACTTCCAGGAAACAGGACGATGATCAAGAGGAGGATGATCATAATGATCACAATAACGGACATCATGATAATGGAAAACATTCAGGCTGGGAAAAAGGCAAAGGCAACCAGGGAAAACATAAGCACGATGATTAATTCAATATTAAAAAACCCCGGTACAATTCCGGGGTTTTTTTATTGCATTTTGAATGAGTCTAAAAACTTGGTATTAAAATCGCCGGCCCTGAATTTTTCATTCTTCATCAGTTGAAGATGAAATGGGATCGTGGTTTTTACTCCTTCAATTACATATTCACTCAAAGCCCTGTACATGGTATCAATGGCCTCTTGTCTGGTTCTTGCTACCGTTATTAGTTTACCGATCATCGAATCATAGTAAGGCGGGATGACATACCCTGCATAAACATGACTGTCAACACGTACTCCATGTCCGCCGGGTTGGTGTAAAACAGTAATCTTACCTGGTGAAGGCCGGAAATCATTATAAGGGTCTTCCGCATTGATCCTGCATTCTATAGCATGTAACTGAGGTTCATAATCATTACCGGAGATGTGTTCTCCCATGGCGATCTTGATCTGTTCCTTGATCAGGTCATAATTGATCACTTCTTCAGTAACACAATGCTCTACCTGGATCCTGGTATTCATTTCCATGAAATAGAAATTCCTGTTTTTGTCTACGAGAAACTCTATGGTCCCTACACTTTCGTAATTGATTGCGCCAGCTGCCTTTTTCGCCGCCTCTCCCATTTTGTAGCGGAGTTCTGGTGTCATAAAAGGTGAGGGCGATTCTTCTACGAGTTTTTGATGTCTTCGCTGGATAGAACAATCCCGTTCGCCTAAATGACAAACCGTTCCATACCTGTCGCCGGCCACCTGGATTTCTATGTGGCGGGGCTCTTCCACATATTTTTCCATATAAATACCATCATTCTTAAAAGAAGCGGCTGCTTCCGCCTTCGCCTGATTATAGGAGCGATCCATTTCACTGTCTTCCCATACAATGCGCATTCCCTTTCCTCCGCCTCCGGCAGTGGCTTTCAGAATGACAGGAAATCCCATTTCACTGCCTAGTTTTCTTGCTTCATCCACACTTTGCAATAAGCCTCCACTACCGGGTATTACCGGAACACCCGCCTTAATCATGGTTTCCTTGGCGGTAATCTTATCTCCCATTTTATTGATCATATCTGGGGTGGGACCAATAAATTTGATCCCATGATCCGCGCAGATCTGTGAAAACTTTGCATTTTCAGCAA
Source organism: Flavisolibacter sp. (assembly GCA_031365785.1). Taxonomy (GTDB): domain Bacteria; phylum Bacteroidota; class Bacteroidia; order Chitinophagales; family Chitinophagaceae; genus Flavisolibacter. The sequence continues at coordinate 2,591 of JANLYU010000457.1, forward strand.
GAAATCCGTAACCTGGATGAATGGCATCTGCATTGGTAAT
>JANLYU010000471.1:0-4502 GCA_031365785.1 Flavisolibacter sp.
AACCAGCCTTTGGTAAGGTAGGCATAAACAATAGGGTGAACAATGATGGAAAGATCGCGGTGCTTGTGCGTGATCAGATAATTGAGGTTTTTTTCCATCTCATCTTCGAGAATCAGGGTAGAAGCTACCTTGCCTGTTCCATGGCAGCTGGGACAAACTTCCTGCGTATTGATGTTCATTTCTGGCTTCATCCGCTGCCTGGTTATTTGCATCAGGCCAAACTTGGAAATAGGCAGAACAGCATGCTTTGCCCTGTCAGGCCTCATGAAGCCATCCATGGATTCAATCAGTTTTTTCTTATTGTCTGGTTGCTTCATATCAATGAAGTCCACGACGATGATTCCACCAATATCCCTCAGTCTTAGTTGTCGTGCAATCTCTTCAGCCGCTTCCAGGTTGGTCTCGAGGGCATTTTGTTCCTGGTTATTACTGACGCTTTTATACCCACTGTTTACGTCTATCACGTGCAATGCTTCCGTGTGTTCGATAATGAGGTAAGCGCCGCTATTAAGGTTCACAGTTTTACCAAACGAGCCCTTAACCTGCTTGGTAATTCCAAACTGGTCAAAAATGGGTGTGCCATTCTGATGAAACGCAACGATATCTGCTTTTTCCGGCGCAATCCGCTGGATATAACTTTTGGTATCTGAATAAATACCTTTGTCGTTGGTTACGATCCTGTTGAAATCTGCACTGAGAAGATCCCTTAGAATGCTGGTGGCTTTAGTCTGTTCGCTTAGAATTTTGGCAGGTGCCACCGCACCTTTCAGGTTTTGCTGGATAGCCAGCCACATGGAAGTAAGGTCAGAAAGGTCTTCATGAAGTTCCGCTGTGTTCTTCCCTTCAGCGGCAGTGCGCACAATCACTCCAAAATTTTTAGGTTTAATGGATTCTACGATGCGCTGAAGTCTTTTTCTTTCGTCCGAAGAATGGATCTTTCTGGATACAGCAACTATATCATTGAAAGGAGTGAGCACAATAAACCGCCCGGGCAAGGATAATTCACAACTTAAACGCGGACCTTTTGCTGCAATGGGTTCTTTTAAGATCTGCACCAGAACGTTGGGCTTTCCGCCCAGCACTTCGTTGATCTTTCCGGTTTTGACAATTTCAGGCTCTATTGAAAAATTTGCAAAATCAAGTCCCTCCGGTGTTTTGTCATTGATCGTGAACTGGGTGAATTTGAGCAATGACTTCGCATAGGGGCTCAGGTCGGTGTAATGAAGGAATGCATCTTTTTCATAACCCACATCCACAAATGCTGCATTCAATCCGGGGATCAGTTTTTTTACTTTACCCAGGTACAGGTCACCCACTGCAAAACGTGCATCTGTTTTTTCAGTATGCAGTTCAACGAGTTTTTTATCTTCAAGTAAGGCAATGTCTACGCCATGGGCGGTAGAATTGATAATCAGTTCCTTGTTCACATTACTACAGCTTTAATAGATGCTTATGGTAATGCTGCTTGCTTGTACCTACTGCTCCAGTAATTTCTGGCGAATTATAGAGGGGCAAATTGATGGGAAGAATGCAATCGGTATTTATGCAACCAGCTAAGGTAACGGGAACCTTCCCGTACACCCAAGAACCTATTTATTTCTTTTCTTATGTCGGTTGTTTCTTAATCTCTTCTTTCTCTTATGCGTCGCAATTTTATGACGCTTTCTTTTTTTACCACAAGGCATACTTCGTTACTATTTTTTATGAATGATCTATTTCTTTAATTTTTCTATCCTATTTGCCACTTCACGCTTCATTTCCACATTATTAATCATCGGTAACAACTTCTGATACCAAATAATGGCTTCAGCGCTCTGGTCCATCTGTTCTTCAGTTTCGGCTACCCTAATGATAGCTTCTAAATTTTCTGGTTGTAGCCGGGCCACTCTTTTGAATCTTTCAACTGCTTTTTCCAACTGACCAGACATCAGGCTGGCTTTCCCAAGTGTCATTTGCGCAAAGACATTGGTGGTGTCTTTGTCGGCTACTTTTTTTATCATTCCTATACCTTCCATCGGCATCGCAAATCCTCCATAAACAAAAACAGCTCCAAGGCCTACTCTTGATGAATCATTGCCTGGATTCAGCTGAAGTGCCTGTTCAAAAAGTTCTTTTGCCTGCAATGCTTCCCACTGTTTCAAAAGAGGATTTTCCTCTTCTACCAGATTGTTCAAAAGTAAATGGGCTGCAAATGTCAGGGATTTTTCTGAATTTTCCAATCTGGCAGCTTCAGCGGTATACCAGGCAGCAGGAGCAAAGGCTCGGGCACTGTCGGCCCAGAAAGCAGCCAACTGGTGATAAACATGTATTTGCTGTTCTTTTACATCCCCACGGGAAATACTATGTTCAAGAAAATTCAATCGGGTAACCTGCTCTGATGTGAGTTTTTCTTTCGCATGATATAGGAGGCTGTCTGTAGTATAGCCGGTGGAAAGTTCATTCCTGTTGATGAAAGAGGCGGACTTTGGTTTGCCAAATAGCTGTCCCTTTGTGGCAGCAAAAAGCCCGATGACCAGGAAAATAGCGATTCCTGCTGTAATCCATTGTGGTGTATTCGTGTCCTTCATCTTGAGAAGGACGCGAAGTTAATGTACTGTAATCAGTTTCTTTACCTCCAGTACAAACTCCTTGGCAGGTTTGAAAGCGGGTATATTGTGTTCAGGAATGTGAACAGCAATGTTCTTTTTGATATTTCGGCCAATTTTGGCAGCTCTTCTTTTTGTAATGAAAGAGCCAAAACCTCTGATATAAATATTCTCGCCTTTGGCCAGAGATTCCTTAATTTCCTTGAACATCGATTCAAGAGTTACCAAAACATCCACTTTGGGAATACCAGTTTTTTCTGAAATCTGGTTGACTAAGTCTGCTTTTCTCATAGCAAAATTTTAGAAGGTTGATTACAATATAGTACAAAATACAGTGATTGTCAATAGAATATAAAATAATTTTACAGACTAACGCATTCCAAATGAGCCCTTCACTTAAAATAGATCCCACTCTCAAAAAGCATCAGCAACATATAGAGCATTTGTTTACACAAGGTCTGCTTCAGTGGGATCGACTTGAAAATTCACGGTCCATGCCCTGGAAAGGTGAAAAGGATGCCTATAAAATCTGGCTGAGTGAAGTTATTTTACAGCAAACAAGAGTAGAGCAGGGACTCAAATATTATGAAAAATTCATAGCTGCTTTTCCGGAGATCAGCCTGCTGGCAGCGGCGCCCCCGGAAAAGATTTTCAAACTTTGGGAAGGACTCGGATATTATTCACGGTGCAGAAACCTGATCACTACTGCTCAATTAATAGCAGGGCAACTGGGTGGACATTTTCCCCGTGATTACCCTTCTATCCTGCGGTTAAAAGGCATTGGAAGCTATACCGCAGCGGCCATTTCTTCATTTGCATTCAACCTGCCCTATGCAGTGGTGGATGGAAATGTTTTTCGGGTACTGTCGCGGGCTTTCAATATCAACCTTCCAATAGATTCCAGCGAAGGGAAAAAGTTCTTTGCTCAACTGGCTCAAGAAATGCTGCCCACTGGCCAACCCGCAGTATATAATCAGGCGATCATGGATTTTGGAGCCACCATCTGCAAGCCGGTGCCCGTTTGTAAAAATTGTTTTTTTAATGAACATTGCCAGGCTTATCTGATCGGGAAACAGGACCTTTTGCCCTTCAAGGCAAAAAGGATAAAGGTCCGGGAAAGAAGGCTCAACTATTTTGTTATCAGTAGTAAGGATTTTGTTTTGATTCACCAGAGAAATGAAGTGGACATCTGGCGGCACCTGTATGAATTTCCTCTAATTGAAACGATTCGGCCGCTTACTAAAAAAAATAAAAAAAATATTTTCACCCAGCAATTCGGGTTCATGGAATTCGAAGAAATTCATGTGCAGCACACCCGCCAAAAACTTACCCACCAGTTAATATACTTTAGTATTAGCCTGATCAAAGTGAGCAAAAGAAAAAAAGTAGCTGGATATAAGTGGATTAAGATGAATGAGCTTGATCAGTACGCTTTCCCCAGGACACTTCAGAACTTCATCCGTAACCACCTCCTTGACCAGCATCAAGTTGCTGGCAGATAATTTGATTATCTTTTTTAAATTTAGGAGAGGAATTTATTAGACGAAATCACATGATAAATTAAGAGGTATGAGAGGAGTAAATAGGGTGATGCTTATTGGCAATCTGGGTAAGGAACCGGATGTTCAGTTTTTGGAAGGGAATATTGCTGTTGGCAAATTTCCACTAGCTACCACAGAAACATTCAAAGACAGATCAGGTAAACTGATCTCGCAAACTGAATGGCATACCGTAGTATTATGGCGTGGCCTCGCGGAACTGGCTCAGAAATACCTTCATAAAGGTAGCCTGGTTTATATAGAGGGGCGTCTCAGAACAAGAAGCTGGGAAGACAAAGAAGGTAATCGTAAGTTTGCCACGGAAGTGGTGGGAGATAATCTTATCATGCTGGATAAAAGAACAGAAAGTAACCCGGGT
>JANLYU010000478.1:0-19015 GCA_031365785.1 Flavisolibacter sp.
AGATGGGTTCAGGTTATATCATATCCTGTAGATACGTTCCATGCATACACATGTGATTTTAAGTTCTTAATGCATGAATATGATCACTTCAATCAACTTACAAAAATCAAGCAAGGGCATCGCGCCCTTCTTCTTTTTCCCTATTCCTGACTACCTGTGGTGGGTTTTTTATCAGGTTTCCCCTGTTCAATAACTTTTTCTGGTCTCTCCGATGCAGCATACTGATAAAAAATCCCAATACCATGATGATCGTTCCTGCCCATAAAACAATAATGAATGGAAATTTATACGCCTTCAGGGTAACGTATTGCAGGGGAACAGATTCCTTGATGCCTAATTCAACTTTATTACCGTTAACTTTTTGCAATTGAAGTACAATGCTTTCAGATATCAACGTATCTGGCTGAGAAAAGAAAACACCTCCTTTATTCACCAGAATAGGCTTTATTGTATAAATGGATTTTGACTGTGCCACCACCTTCAAAGTGGCAAATGAAGCACTGTCATGGGGCCCGAATCCTGATTTGGGAATGTTTTTTACAGATTGAATATTCTGAAGTACAATAAAACCTTTAGAATAGAAAAAAGTATCACCTACAGAAGTTGAAACCGGATGGAAGGTGGAGGTATCATTATTTTTAGCCGGATCCGGGAGAGAAGTGATATAAGTAAAAATGTCATGCGTGAAATAATGCTTTGCATCGGGGTTGGCCATGAGCCCTGTGTTGCCTTTATAGTTGACAAAAGCATTCGGGCTCAGGGAAAAATTTTCCTTTCCATCCTTGCTTTCAAAAGTGAGGTGGTAAAACCAAAGTGCTTTTTTGGGATGGGCTGAATCTTTGTCATATGTAACCCAGTATTTGCCCATGTCGGATTTCATGCCTTTTACCAGGGTTAGGTTTTCACCTGGATTTTCCTGGCTTTCTTTACCGAAATAAACAGGAATTCCACTGGTGTTATAAGAAAGCACTTCTTTTTTTGAAGATGAAATAAGGATGCCTGTAAGCATCATTGCAAATCCAACGTGCGCAATAGCACCTCCTGCCTTTTTCATGGTACCCTTCAAACCGGTCAAAATATAGGAAGCGTTGGTAATCACTGAAAATACTGCCATGGCAAGCGCTACCCAAACAGCCACCATAAATCCATAGGTCTGATCACGGTAATTTACCTGACCGAAGTACACAATCATTCCACCCAGCGCAAGACCTATGACTCCCGGAAGGATCAATTTATTTACATAAGCCTTTCCGGTGGCCTTGTATTTTAAATACATTCCCACTCCTGTAAATAGGCCGAGCAGGATAGCCACAAATATCTGGATCTGGTTATATGAATGTGCCACATTTTCTCCACGCGCCAGGGGGTTGAACATTTTTTCCTTATTGGTGAAAAGGGCCATTACTTTATTGATCACCGGAATAGAAGTCATAACAATGATCAGCAATGCTGACAGAAAAATGACCAGTGATCCCACAAACATCCAGAATTCACGGGAGGAAGCTGCTTCTTCTTTGGCAACAAAAGGAATGGTTCGGAAACGGGTAAATAATAATGTAAACGCCGGAAGCGCAAACAATAAAAACAAAATGCGGAGGTGCCATACGGTGATGCCTTCTCCTGTAAATGCGTGCACAGAGGTATCCTGAAGGTCACCACTCCTGGTCAGGTAAGTGGAATAAAGAACCAGAATAAATGAAGTCAGAAAAAACCAGAACGTGGTGCGAAGCGCATTACCAGTATGGCGGTAAATGACCAAAGTATGAATACCGGCAACCAGCACCATCCAGGGAACCAAAGATGCATTTTCCACGGGATCCCATGCCCAGTAACCACCAAAATTGAGGGATTCATAAGCCCATTTCGCACCCATCATAATCCCTAATGAAAAGATGCCTCCTGAAAAAAGAGCCCATGGCCAAGCAGCCTTTGTCCATTCGCCAAAACGTTTAGTCCATAATCCGCTGATAGCAAAAGCAAAAGGAATGAGGGTGGATGCAAAACCCAGGAAAAGAACAGGTGGATGAATGACCATCCAGTAATTCTGCAATAAAGGATTGAGGTCATTACCATCTTTGATCAACGACATATAATCCTGCCTTAGAACGCCGGATGCTTCATGAAAGATTGGAGCATTGGTTAATACTTCTGTATTGCGTAAGAGAATAAAGGGATTAGAACCAATCTTTTCACCTGCAACCGCAACCCCCAGGACCATGGTGGCGAGTAATAACTGGGCGAAGCTCACTACCGTCATCACAGGAGCTTCCCATTCTTTTTGCTTCCAGATAAGAACGAGGCCAAGCACACAATGCCAGAAAGACCACAATAAGAAGCTTCCCTCCTGTCCTTCCCAAAAACAACTCAGGAGATATTTGGTTTCTAGAGAACGGCTGCTGTGCTGCCAGGCATATTTATATTCAAATAAGTGGTGGCTGATGATATAAAACAAAATGCAAAAAACCATTACCACAGCCAAGGCTTCCGTAATAAAAAAAATTCTGGCTAATCTTTTCCATGCCAGAGATCCATCATTTAGTGAGCGGTGGGGCAGAGCAATTACATGTCTATTGGTTGGAACGCTTAAAAAATAACAAACCGTAGCGCCAAGCGAAGAAACCAGTGAAAGAAGGATAAAAAAATGCCCGGCCATTCCGGGACCAAGATGCTCACCAGGATAATCCATCAGGAATTATTTTGAAACAGATTTTATAGCAGCAGAAGTTAGATTCCGTTCTGCTTGTTTCGTATCGTCTTTGTATTTGGAAGGGCACTTCATTTGAATCTTGCTACATTCAAAAAAGCCATTTTTCATATGTCCATTCAGGTTAATCCCGTCACTCCGCTCCATGTCCGCAGGTTTGGCATTTGTATACAATACCTTACTCCTTTTCCCGTCATGATCGAAAGCATAAAAAACAGTAAGGTTGGGATTTCTGATGGCATCGTATTCTATAGGTACCGTTTTATCCAGCTTTACTTTGACCACAACAAACTTTCCTTTTTTATAGGCAGAAGAAAAGGATTCTTCTGTCGTTAATCCTTTTACATAAAAAGACATACCTACCATACCGGCTATGACTAAAATAAGGAGGGTGATCTGAGTTTTATTCATCTAAAAATACTTATTGATGCTTTGTTATTGGGCTTTAATAATTAAAATCATCAAAGTAAAATAGGCGTAGCAAAGGTAAGCAAGTTGAAGCAAGATGATTCATCCGAAAGATTAAAAATAGGGGGTTGTAATTGGCCAAAAGGTGTCCAAGTCTGATTTTGCTGCTTGGAAATACGGGTTTAACTTGCGCTGCTTAAAACCATGAAATGGTTGACCTTAAGAATTTCGATCCGGATTGCGCAGGAAATCCTAATAATAACATATTTGGTCTACCTCTTTTAGAAGAGGATGCCAGGCTGGTAATCTTGCCAGTACCCTGGGAAGTGACGGTGAGTTTTGGTTCAGGCACCGCTCGTGCTGCTGAACAGATCATGAGGGCCAGCCTCCAGGTGGACCTCTTTGACAAAGATGTTCCGGAAGGATGGAAGCAGGGTTTTTTTATGAAAGAATCTGACCGAAAGATCCTTTTGAAAAGCGATTATCTCAGAAAGGAAGCTGAACTATACATTGATTATATTTCTAAAGGAGACGTGGTGGACAGTAATCAGTTCATGCGCAAAACACTGAAAGAAGTCAATGAAGGAAGCCTTTTCTTAAATCATTGGGTATACCAGCAAACCAAATCATTACTGGGCAAAGACAAACTGGTAGCCCTGCTAGGTGGAGACCACAGTACCCCATTGGGATTCATGAAAGCGATTGGAGAAAAGCATGGCGATTTTGGCATTATTCAAATCGATGCCCATTGCGACTTGAGGGAAGGTTATGAGGGTTTTGTTTACTCCCATGCCAGCATCATGTACAATGCGCTCAAGGAAATACCGGAGCTGAAAAAACTCATTCAGGTAGGCGTCAGGGATTATTCCCAGGGAGAATTTGAATTCATTCAAAAAAATCCTGAAAGGATCAGGACTTATTTTGACAGAGAAATACGCGAACGGCAGTATGAAGGTGAAACTTTCAGGCAGTTAGCAGAAGAAATCATCAGTCAGTTGCCTCAGAAGATCTATATCAGCTTTGATATTGATGGCCTGGACCCCAAGTTGTGTCCCAGCACAGGAACTCCAGTACAGGGAGGATTCGAAACGGAACAGATTTTTTATCTTTTTAATAAAATCCTGAAAGCTGGAAAACAGATCATTGGGTTTGATCTAAGTGAAGTAAGTACCAGTGAGAATGGATGGGATGCCAATGTGGGTGCCAGGGTATTATTCAAATTATGTAATCTGATCGTGGCCAGCAACCCGGCAGAACATGTATAATGTTACTGTAAAAATTGAAGGAATCATGAACAGGAGGAGGACTGCCGGCATCCTTCACCTGGTGACCGGCTTTTTCCTGATCGCAAAAGGAGCCGATTACTTTCAATACCTGGGCTTTCATAATTTTTTAGCTGTATTCCCAGTGTTATTGGTGGGAAGTTGTTCTCTGTTCTATGGGCTTTTTCGGAACAGGATTGATGCCAACTATCAATATAACTTTAGGTTGAGACTGTTGCAGGCCATTACTTTCACGTGTTAAGGTCTGCTGTTGTTGATCTCAAAAGGAAGAATGATGGAATATACTTCCGTTTTTATGTTTGCCTTACTTTCCCTGATGCTGATGTTTTCGGAAAAAAGAATTTTTCAGGAAACCATTATTTACTTCAGTAAAATGGGTGTTCAAATACCTGGTGATTACAAAGATTTTTTGCTTTTATGGAAGGAACTTTCCAGCGTTGTGGTAAGGGAAGACTTCATCACTATTTTTCAGCAAAAAGATAAATATTTCCAATTTCAGGTTATGCAGGACCTTTCCACTTTGGAATTAGCCAAGCTGAATGCTTTTTGCCTGGAACAAATTGAACAGGCCCAGGCTTACCTGCATGAAAATAAATAGCCGGTTCTTAAAATATGTCACCATACTTATTATATTCTGACGGCAAGGGAAATATTTTTGAGGACACTACTTTGTTTGTTGCCGGAAGAACCGCCTGGGATGCAGTTTTGGTTCCCGGAGATGAATGGATAGAGCTACCGCAGGGAGGACAGTTATATGAATTACCCGGAAGAAGGGGTATCGGACTTGATGTGGTAACAGGTGAAATGAGATTGTGTGAAAAAGGATGGGCTGTTGCTGCTTTTATTCCTCCTGCGCACACGGGTTTTTTTCTGGCTGCTTTTGAAACTGAAAAAGACGCACCTACGCTTCCTTTGTTTTGTTATACAGCTGTAGGTTGGTTCAACCAGCAATTTTTTGTTCCTGCGGTACGCATTGAATCAGATATTCGCCAGGAAAGTATAGGGTTTGATCAAAAGAAAGTTCAGGATGGTGTTCATCAGCTGATACAGGCATATCCACACAATCGACTCGTTGCACACCTGGCCAATAATTGTGCACTCACGTACCACTGTCCGGCAGCCAGAAATTATTTCATCGGAAGGTGGGAATGCCCGGTTCCTACATCGCCTGCCTGTAATGCCAATTGTGTGGGTTGTATTTCTTTTCAACCGGAAGAAGCATCTATTGTGTCTACCCAGGACCGACTTACTTTCAGGCCTACTGCGGAAGAAATAGTAGAATTTACTGTACCTCACCTGGAGAAAGCGCCTTATCCAATTGTCAGTTTCGGTCAGGGCTGTGAAGGTGAACCTCTGTTGATGTGGGAGGTGATCAGGGACGCTATTATTGAAATCAGGAAACATACCCCCCATGGAAGTATCAATATCAATACTAACGGTTCAAAACCCCAGGCTGTAAAAGCGTTGTGCGACGCAGGGCTGAACAGCATCCGTGTCAGTACCAATTCGGCCAGGAAAGAAATATACCTGCCTTATTACAGACCCAATAATTATGCCTTTGAAGATATTATAGAAAGCCTCAGGGTCGTACGGGAAGCAGGTGGCTGGACTTCCATTAATTACTTTGTATTTCCTGGAATGACAGATTCTGTGGCGGAATATGAGGCGCTGCGCAAGCTCATAGTGGATACCAAACTTTGCATGATACAATGGAGGAATTTCAATATTGATCCTGACTGGTATCTTGGAAAATTAGGTTTGGTAGACGGTGGCGAAATTCTTGGAATGAAACAATTGATGGAACTTTTAAAAGAAGAATTTCCACAATTGAAATATGGTTATTTCAATCCGCCCATGGAGCGTATCAGTGGCGCATTTGATGTTGACTTTGCACATTAACCTGGCTATACCTTGACACCCAAAAATTTTCTTTTACCACTGATCATATTCTCTCAATTTGCAGGCACCTCCTTATGGTTTGCGGGCAATGCAATTTTACCAGATATTCATTCTTCAGCCGGTTTTGCCAATATTACCTCTATTGTACAATTTGGTTTTATCGCAGGCACTTTTGTTTTTGCTATGGGTGCTTTCGCCGACCGATTTTCAGCTCCTCTGGTATTTTTGATTTCCGCTTTCTTGGCAGGTGGCGCTAACTTGTTGATGATAGAAGTGTCTGATCAGGTTACATCTCTTTATATCTGCCGCTTTATTACAGGCTTTTTCCTGGCGGGAATTTATCCGGTAGGTTTGAAAATAGCAGCTGATAGTTTTCCGGGGAAAATGGGAAATGCACTGGGTTTTTTAGTAGGCGCGCTTGTGTTAGGCACTGCCTTTCCCCATTTTCTAAAATCGCTCCACCAACATTTTTACTGGAAAAACGTGTTGTGGTTGACTTCTTTGCTGGCTATTACAGGGGGTATTTTTATTTACCTCCTGGTGCCACCCAGTCAAGTGAAACCTCGTACCAGGCTTTTCGATCATGAAAATATCTTCTCATTTTTCAGAGATCATGTATTACGAAAAACTGCTTTGGGCTATTTCGGACACATGTGGGAATTATATGCTTTTTGGGCTTTCGTGCCTGTGTTGATACATTTATTCAATGAACAACATCAAACCCAAATCAATATCTCATTATGGTCCTTTATTGTTATTGCAGCCGGCAGCCTGGGATGTATTGCGGGGGGCCTGCTTTCTCAAAAAATAGGAAGTAAAACCGTCGCCTGTTACGCTTTGCTTTTGTCTGGATGTTGTTGTCTTTTCTCCCCTTTCCTGGTGGAAGTTTCAACCACTTTTTTTAAAGCAGTTTTAGTGGTCTGGGGCATCACCGTCATAGCCGACTCACCCCAGTTTTCCACCCTTATAGCCACCGCTGCTGGGAAGGAAAATAGAGGAACCGCTCTTACCCTGGTTACGTGCGTAGGCTTTGCCATTACTATTCCAAGCATACAATTGCTGGAATATGCCATAAGCATGACAGGCAAATTTGGATATTTAATTCTTCTACCGGGACCTGTTTTTGGTTTGATACAGCTAAGTAAAATCAAGTTGGAAAAGCAGGATAGAAAATCAATTATTTAGAGGCCACTACCTGACCGCGTATTTCTCCCCCGCCATTGGCAGAAGTATGAATGTTTGCATAAAATTTTCCCGCCAGTAAATCTGCTTCCTGCGCATCAGAGAGGGTAGCACTTCCGCTAGCCGTTCCTGATGATCCATTATTCTGCAATACTAAATAGACTAAAGGACTCGCATTGGCGCCAGCCAGAGCAGGCGAATGAAAATGACCCGCAGTAGCGGTACCTGTAATGCCAGACCAACTAATATTATAACTGAATAGATTTTTGGTGGCATTATAATTTCCGGTAACCGTACCCGTACCTGGAGTGGAATTGACAGGAACTTCATTACTTCCAGATAAAGAAGCATTGAGGTTATACATGTCGTCCTGTTGAACCACTGGATGGTCATTTTTAGAACAGCCCGGTAAAATAATCATCCACATCCACGCTAGCAATAAAGATCTTAACCACCAAAAAGACATCTTTTTCATGTTCATTTTTTTAATTTGATAAATCTGTTCCAGTTTTCCTGCATGACGAATTTTAGCTTCTGATTCAGGTGCGGATCCATGGCTCCGCATTAGAAATACGTGAAAGACAAAAAAAGGTTGGCTAATGACTTTACAGGTAATGGGATTCCTGACAGTTAAATGGGATCTATGGAATTAATATGAATGACTCAGATGGCTCTTCGTTAAAGGATCGTAAATAATTGAATACTGGTTACCTTGTGCTAATTGTTAAAAACAAAAGGTTCACTGGCTTTTTAAAGGCAATTTATCTAACTTTTGCAGCGTTTACCCATCCAATATGTAACCTTATATTTGATATTTGTATGAATAACCTGGTTTCCTTAACCGCAGAATTTGAAAGACAAAAAAATACAAGAGCCCTTATTTATACGGCCGGTTTAGCCGGTGCTTTGTTGTTCATGATCGTATTTGTGAAGTGGACAATCCCTCAAAAAACGCTACCTGTCACAGATGAATTTATTGAAATCAATCTGGGCAATAGTAATGTAGGATCAGGAACAGACCAGCCTTTATTACCTGGCGATGCAGCTCCTCAAAAGGACAATTCCTATACGCCTTCTCCACAAGCCCCCACATCATCAGAAATGGTAAAAGATATTTCCAATGAAAATGAAACCAGCAGGGAAGCACCTGCTGTAATCAAGCCTGTTATCAACAAGGTCAATGCTACAAAGATCAACTCGGAAAATAAAGTCGTGAAAACCAATAAAGCAGCTGTTGTACCGGCGCCTCCTACGCCTGTCCCACCTCGTCCGAAAGCCCAAATGAATGGTGTACGAGGAGGAACAGGAGCAGGAAATGGAGCTGATACCTACAAGCCCGGAACCGGAGAAGGGACTGCAGGTGGCCGGGGCGACCAGGGAGTTGAAGGTGGAAATCCGAATGGAAAAAATTATGCAGGCATTCCGAGGAATCTAGGCGTTCGCATCATCAATATTCCAGCCCAGAATTTTGAAGATGACTTTAATGAAAGCGGTAAAATTGCCCTCGATATTGTGGTGGATGGCTCAGGAAGATTGCAGTCCGCCTCTTATCAGATCAGTGGATCGACACTTCCCAGATCCAGTAAACAATACGACATCGCACTGCGCAGGGCCAAAGAAATAAAGTATCCGCAGTACGAAGGGGGTTTTAAACAAAAACTGACTTTAAACTTCAGTGTGAAGTAGCCCGGGCAGCATAATTTTGTCTGGTGACATACGACCAAACGATTGAATTCCTTTATGAGAAGTTGCCGATGTTTAGCCGGATTGGCGCTGCCGCTTATAAAAAAGACATTACCAATACCATTGAACTTTGTCAACGGCTCGATGACCCCCACAAGAAATTTAAAAGCATTCATATAGCCGGCACCAATGGAAAGGGATCTGTAAGTCATATGCTGGCTGCCATCTTTCAATGTGCAGGATATAAAACAGGATTGTATACCTCCCCTCATTTGTATGATTTCAGGGAAAGGATCCGGATCAACGGGGTCATGATAGAGAAAAAATTTATCACTGCTTTTGTTGAAAAAATAAAGTCTTCCATTGAGGAACTGCAACCTTCTTTTTTTGAAATTACAGTGGCAATGGCCTTCGATTATTTTGCAGAACATAAGGTAGACATGGCCATCATTGAAGTAGGCCTGGGTGGCCGCTTGGATAGTACCAATATTATCACTCCATTGGTGAGTGTCATTACTAATATTGGATGGGATCACACCCATCTTTTGGGAAATACCCTGGAAGCTATTGCTTATGAAAAAGCCGGCATCATAAAAGAACATATTCCAGTTATTGTAGGCGAAAAAAGTAGGGAAACAGATCCGGTTTTTACCAGCCAGGCCAAACAAAAAAATGCACCCATTTATTTTGCGCAGGATCGTTTTTCGGTAGAGGGAGTGCAATTGGAAAAAGATGCCCTTGTAGTGACACTGTCAGATTTACACCTGAATCAGCGCACCACTTATACTTCAGGGCTGCCAGGAATGTACCAGGCAAAAAATGTGGTAACCGTTTTACAAACCTTAAATGAAATGACAGAATGGCCAATTCATGATACTTTCATTAAAATGGGGCTGGCACAAGTCAAGAATCTGACCGGTTTACAGGGCCGATGGGAATTGATACATGAACAACCGAACATTGTTCTGGATGTAGCCCATAACAGGGAAGGCATTATTCAAATGCTTCTCCACCTGGAAAAAATGAAGTATCAACAACTACATATTATACTCGGTATGGTGAAAGACAAAGAGGTGGAGAGGGTGCTGGAATTGTTACCCAGGAATTCAAGGTATTATTTCTCACAATCACAAATACCACGTGCCCTGGATGGAGAATCGCTAATGAAAAAAGCGTCAGCTTTTTGTCTCGAAGGAACAGTGTGGGAAAATGTGAATGAGGCACTAAAGGAAGCCATGTCTCAAGCCGCAGCTGACGACTTCATCGTTATTTGCGGAAGTATCTTTCTGGTGGCAGAGGTGAACAGGCAATTAATAGGTCATCAAGCCTAATTTTTCAAATGCATAAAAAATACAGGTAATGTGCAAAGCCTGAATGATCTTTTTATCGTGAACGAGTTTTTTTATTTCATCTATCGAGTACAGGTGGACTTCCACTTCTTCAGTTTCGTCAAGGCTTTGCTCGGCTACTTTCCTGCCTCCCTGAGCAATAAACATATGCATATAATTATTAGTGGTGGCCGGGTTGGCAGATATGATACCAAGTGATTCAAAGGATGAAAATTCGTAGCCAGTTTCTTCTTTGAGTTCCCGCCCAATGGCTTGCAAAGGGGTCTCTCCCTGATCCACAACACCACCGGGTAATTCAGTGCTGATTACATTCAATCCATGCCGGTATTGGGTCACTATAATTACTTTTCCTTCTTCGGTCAAAGCAAAAGCGCTCGCCCACGTGGGATACTCCAGCGTATAATACGCTTTCATGATCCGGCCATTGGGCAATTCACATTTTTCTTTCCTTACAGTCAGCCAGGGTTCTTTAAAAAGGTATTCGCTTTCCAGTACTTTCCATTTCATAGGAAGTGCCTATGGCCATTTGAGGTTCAGTAAATTATTTGTTGAATTGGTTATGCACCCTAATCATTTTCATTCCTTCACGTCCCACTTCCTACTCATTTTACCAGCCCATTTTTTTCCTCAGCTCCGTAATATGGGCGGTGTGATGACGTCCATGCCATGCATACAAACCCAGAAAGTACCATAGCGATAAATCTTTTTTGTGATCTGGATGATACAAGGTTTTATTCCAGTCATCACTGGAAAAGCTTTTGAGAAACTCGTACCACCTTTTATGAAGGGCAAATAACAGGGTAATTGAAATGTTCACGGGTAAAATTTGAACATCTGATAGCTTCGCCCAGAGCTTTTCATTATAAGGCCTGATCGTGGGATTGGATTCAGTATACCCTAATTTGAAACGGATGTACGCGTTCATATGACTGTCCGCAACGTGGTGCACCAGTTCATGAATGGTCCACCCGCCTTCCCTGTAGGCGGTTTGTATTTGTTGCTCATCAAGATTCAACAATGAGTGCTCCAATGCGTCGGGGAGGAAGCGGATATCTGATAGCCATTGATCTTTTTGATGATCATCAAAGTCCTTAGGCAGGTATTTACCAATCGGATACCGGGGATCTTCCTGTGTCATGTCAGTCTTTTATTTCCAATAATTCAATATCGAATTGCAAAGTAGCTCCACCCGGAATACTTCCTCCGGCTCCCCGGTCGCCATAGGCAAGCTCAGATGGTATCCACAACCGCCAGGTACTTCCCAATGGCATCATCGGAATCATTATTTGCCAACCTTTGATGAGTGCATTGAGGGAGGCGGTAAATGGTTGGTTCCTTTTATAGGAACTATCAAATTCGGTTCCATTTAAAAGTGAACCACGGTAATGCGCCTTGATGGTGCTGTTGGATGCAGGCTGCCTGCCAGTTCCTACTTTAATGATTTCATACTGAATGCCATTGGGCATTTCCTGAACACCCGGCTTCGATTTATTGGCTGTCAGAAAATCAGTTCCTGCTTTTTTTTCTGCAAGGAGTTTTTCGTCCCTATTTCCTTTCAGCTGTTCTTGTAATGACATATTTTTTTAATTTATGCTTCCCGGAGTGAATGCCCGGTTAATTGAATAAAAACATCTTCCAGATTTGCCTGCTTCACTTCCCTGGGCCGTTCAAAACCTTTCTCTACCAGGTCATCAATCAGTTGATCTGGTGAAGCCATTGCTACAATTCTTCCGGCATCCATGATTGCTACACGGTCACAAAGATATTCTGCTTCATCCATGTAATGTGTAGTGATGATCACCGTGGTTCCACCAGATTGAATATTTCTGACGAGGTCCCACAAATTGCGTCTCGCCTGAGGATCTAACCCGGTGGTAGGTTCATCCAAAAAAATAATTCTGGGATCATTGATCAGCGTGGTGGCAATGGAGAAGCGCTGTTTTTGACCGCCACTTAATTGCTTGACTTTTGATTTAGCTTTATCGATTAAATTTACTTTATCAAGCAAATCCATGGGATTGACTTTTCTGTTATACAAGCCTGCAAAAAGGTCAATCAATTCAATCAGGTTTAGCCCCGGATAATACCCGCTGGTCTGTAATTGTACACCAATAATTTTCTTGATCTCCTGGGGATTTTTGTCCAGATCAAAACCATCCACAACTACCCTTCCCCTGGTTTTTTCACGTAAAGTTTCAATGATTTCCAAAGTGGTTGATTTTCCCGCCCCGTTTGGGCCAAGCAAACCAAATATCTCCCCGTCATAAACTTCAAAGCTGATACCCTTTACCGCTTCGAAATTTTCGTAATTCTTAACCAGGTCCTGAACAGAAATAATCGTTTTCATGAGTTGTCTTTCATTGTTGATTTATACAGGTTTCCAATTCTTCCATCATGGAACTGCTGCCTACAAAAAATGGGGTTCTCTGGTGTAATTCTGTGGGCTGAACTTCCAGGATGGAAATCCTTCCATTGGTTGACTTTCCTCCCGCTACTTCAACGATAAAGGCAAATGGATTGCATTCATAGAGAAGTCTCAATTTTCCCTTTGGCTTGTCGGTGGTACCAGGATACATGAAAATGCCTCCTTTGATCAGGTTACGGTGCACATCGGAAACCATGCTGCCGATATAGCGCTGCGTATAAGGGCCGCCATTTTCTTTGTTTTTGTTTTGACACCTGCTAATATATTGTCTCACCCCTTCATCGTAACGGAAAAAATGGCCATGATTCACTGAATAGATATTTCCAGTCTGCGGGCACCTGATATTAGGATGACTTAGACAAAACTCGCCAATTGACTGGTCTAAAGTAAATCCATTCACACCTCTTCGAGTGGCATACACCAGCATAGTGGAAGAACCATATACTATATAACCGGCTGCCACCTGGTTGATTCCCTTTTGCAAAAAATCTTCCCGCGTTATATTCGTTCCTCTTTGTGACAAACGACGGTACACACAGAAGATAGTACCAATGGAAACATTCACATCGATATTACCACTGCCGTCCAGCGGATCAAAAAGACACACATACTTGGAATTTTTACTAACCTCATCATCAAAGGCAACAAAGTCGTCCAGCTCTTCACTAGCAATGCCCGCACAACTGATGCCATGCTGTAACACCCCCATAAACTGGTTATTGGCAAAAACATCCAATTTCTTTACGTCTTCACCCTGAACATTGATACTTCCTGCATCGCCAAGAATGTCTACAAGACCTGCTTTATTAACCTCTACATTCACCCGCTTGGCGGCCAGACCTATATCCCGTAACAAACTGCTCAATTCTCCGGTTGCCTGAGGAAACTGGCGCAGCTGCTGTATGGTAAATTCATCAAGAGTGAGTATGCGCCGGTTAATAGCACTCATGCCTTCAGTTTTAAGAGTGACAAAAATAAGGGAACAGACCTAAAGCCATCATCCATTCCCTTTCCCACCTATACCTTCCATCTGTATTTCTTATTCCCCATCTTTGCCAACTATGAAAGTTTTTAAGTTCGGTGGTGCATCAGTGAGTACAGTGGAAAGAATTATGAACGTTGCCGCAATCCTCCAATCCTATCAAGAGGAGCCATTGCTGGTGGTTATATCTGCCATGGGAAAAACAACCAATGCGCTTGAGAAAGTGGTAGCTGCATTTTATGCGCGAGAAAAAGATCAGGCCCTGGAATTGTTTCAGGTCATCAAACAGCAACATTTTGAAATCGCTGCTTCCCTTCAGGAAAAAGCGGGTCATCCTGGTGGAGAAACCAACATCACCTACCTTTCTGATTTTTTTACTGAAGTAGAATGGCTGTTACACGACAAGCCTGTGCGTGACTATGATTATTATTATGACCAGGTGGTGTGTATAGGTGAATTATTGTCCACCGCTATCGTGAGCCATTACCTGAATGTCATTGGTCTCAGCAATGCGCTGATCGATGTGAGAGACATTATCCGAACAGATAACGCTTTCCGGGATGCGCGTATCAACTGGAAAGTAACGGAAGAAAAAGTACATGAACGCATACTTCCGCTTTTTCAGTTGAACCAAATGGTCATTACCCAGGGCTTTATCGGGTCAACAGATGAAAATGAAAGCACCACGCTTGGTCGCGAAGGAAGCGATTATACAGCTGCAGTGTTTGCCAATTTGCTAAATGCAAAGGAACTGACTATCTGGAAAGATGTGCAGGGTGTAATGAATGCCGATCCTAAATTATATGCAGCTGCCACATGGATACCGGATCTGAATTACCAGGAAGTCATTGAGATGGCATATTATGGTGCCCAGGTCATACATCCCAACACGATCAAGCCCCTTCAGAATAAGAACATCCCATTACAGGTGCGTTCATTTATTCACCCTGGGGATGCAGGTACCTGTATCCATAACCAAAAAATAAGACACCTTCCTCCTATCATTGTTTATAAAAATAATCAGGTGCTTGTGGAAATGAAATCAAAAGATTATTCCTTCGTCAGCGAAGGTCTTACCGCAGCAGTATACCAGATTTTTGAATCCCTCAAATTCAAGCCTAATCTCACCCAAAGTGCTGCCATCAGTGTGCTTTGTGTTGTAGATGAACATCCTGAAAAAGTAGAAGAACTGGCCCTGCAGGCAACTACACATTTTGAGGTGACCCTGAAAAGAAACCTTCACCTGTTAACCATTCGACATTACAATGAACAGGTGCTTGAAGAATTAATAAAAGACGCAACTATAGTTTTGAAACAGCAGACCCCTGAAACCATTCAGGTGTTGATTGACCATGTGAAATGATCATAGATTCACTGGCCTCATAAGCTACCATGTTTCCTTGTTATTCAGTCGTTTCTACTTCATCAGCTTTCTAAAATTGTTCTGAGGATTTCATTGACCTCTCTGGGCCTGGTAAGCACCATTAGGTGACTGCCATTTTTGACCACATGTGTAGGCCGGGTATATTTTATAGGAAGTATTTCATCTTTGGTACCATGCACCTGAAATAAATTCGACGGTATGGCCCTGTTCTGCCAGGTCAGCACCGCCTGGAATGCCCACCGTATAAAGTCTACATTACTGTCCCGGATCATTTCTTTCAGGATCACTTGATCCTCCGGACTTTCCCTGGCGAACAGTCTTTTTAAACGGGCTGCTTTCTTTAGGAGAGAAATGGGCATCACCCTATGTAATCCTAAACTTCCTGCTATTTTATAATATACCGGCAATTGATCAATAGTAGGAATACTGGATATCAATATCGTTTTATCAACTTTCAACTGATTGGAAATTTCAGTGGCAATCATACCACCGAAGGAAAGACCAACCAGGGAAAAACTTTCCTTGATATCAATCTTTTCTGCCATCCTCCCTGCATAAGAGGAAAGTGTTTCTTTTCGATGTGGTTTGATCCAACTGATGAAAACAGATTCTATGGAAGCCGGTAAGGAAATATATTTGAATACGCGTTGGTCTGCGGCAAGTCCACTGATAAAGTAAACCCTGCTCCTATTATTCAATGGCAAAGGTTTGACGCATTTTTTTAGCTACAGGTTTGTCATTTAATATAGCAGGCTGCCAGTTGGGCATTTGTTCCAGCACATTGATCAATTCGTCATTGAAGTCGGTATTCACTCCTTTCACTACGGTAAAGTTGGTTGGAACCCCGTCTGTGTCCACAATAAATTCAATCACCAGATTGGCTTTTTTTGTTCCCTGTGGGAGGGAATTCACCAAAGCCTTTCCGGTTTTCTCAAGGTATTTCAAAAAAGAAGTGCCTCCCCCGGGGAACTGGGGCCAGGTGTTGACAACAGCAGCCAGGTTGGATATTTTCCTGTAGCGGTGTTGTACGGGTACTTTGATAATTTTCTCTACACTGATTGGTACATTCTTGGAAAGCCCATCATAAACATAATCACCCGAACTGTTGGTCATAATGACGGGCAGCTGGTGTGTTAATTCAAAATGATCATACACCTTCTCCAATTTCTCACTAAAAGCGCGAAGTGGTGCATCTGTACGGGTGAGTCCTTTGAGGTAATCGAGGCTCTTCGGATTATTATAACGCACCGGATAAATATGTACTGGGATATAATCCTGTCCGGAAGCTTTGGCATAGGCAGCAAGAATATAAATCTCATCAATATTCTGATCAGTAACCGGGATGCAGCCTACCGTAACACAACTTCCATGAATATAGATATCGCCACCAGGTCTTAGTGAGTCACTCAATATCCGGTCTGATACATTTGGATAATTAATTCCCAGCGACAAGTAATAATTACTATTGGGATTGAATTCATTAATGTAGTAAAACCCTTCAGGAACCTGGTAATCGCCCGCCATCCTTTTAGGTCCCAGTGTGCCTGCAAGGGCACAAACTTTATAATTTTTAAAAAGCTGATAGGGTTCTTTACGCTGGTTCTTGACCCACACTTCCATTTGTCCATCATATTTAAAAGATCGGATGTAAAGGTATTTTGCCGGCCAGGTTAATCCTTTCGATTCAAACTGCTTTTGGAGGGTGTCCTGTTTTCTTTTTAAAGCATCCCCGGGCCGGGGAAGAGTGCGCTGGATATCAACAAAAGAAGGAGAAGGCCCCTGACCATTGGATGTGCCTGCCATGATCATAAATATCAAAATGGCGACAAGGTTTTTCATTGATGGATTGATTTGGTGCAAATTGTATAATTAAATCCAAAGAAAAAGACAAAATCAATTAAAGATTCCCCCTTTCACCCTGTTCGCGTTCAATTGCTTCAAATAATGCTTTGAAATTTCCCTTTCCAAAACTTTTGGCTCCTTTACGCTGGATAATTTCAAAAAAAAGGGTGGGCCTGTCTTGTACGGGCTTCGAAAAAAGTTGAAGCAAATATCCTTCCTGATCACGGTCAACTAAAATACCCAGATCCTTCAAAGGCTCCAGGTCTTCATCAATCTTTCCTACCCTTTGAAGCAAGTCATCGTAATACGTGCTGGGAACTTTCAAAAACTCAACGCCCCTGCTCATGAGGTCCTTCACCGTTTTTACAATATCCCCGGTGGCAAGGGCCACATGCTGGACTCCAGGACCATCATAAAATTCGAGGTATTCTTCCACCTGTGATTTTTTCTTTCCTTCTGCCGGTTCATTAATAGGAAATTTTACAAACCCATTCCCGTTACTCATCACTTTGCTCATCAGTGCAGAATATTCAGTGGATATGTCTTCATCATCAAATGTCAATATGTTCCTGAATCCCATCACTTCCTCATAAAATGAGACCCATGGGTTCATCTGATTCCACCCCACATTACCCACACAATGGTCAACATACAATAAGCCGGTGTCTATAGTCTGGTATTGAGGAAGCTTCCACGGCCTGAAACCAGGCATAAATACGCCCTTATAATGTTTTCTTTCAACAAATAAATGTACCGTATCTCCATATGTATGGATACCGCTGAGCACCACTTCACCTTCCTTGTCATGGATCTGTTTTGGATCCATGTAAGAAATTCCTCCACGCCGGGTGGTTTGCTCCCATGCATCACGGGCATCATCTACACGAAGGGCTAAAAATTTAACTCCATCGCCATGTTTTAAAACGTGATCCGCAATTTCATGGTTACTTTTTATAGCGGAGGTTAACACGAAGGTGAGCTGATGCTGTCGAACTACATAACTGGCTTTTTCTCTTACTCCTGTTTCTGGTCCTGAATAAGCAAGTGGCTGGAAACCAAATGCACTGATATAAAAATGAGCGGCCTGTTTGGCATTGCCCACAAAAAATTCTACATAATCCGTTCCTTGCAACGGAAGGAAATCGGGTTTTTGTTGTTCCTGCTGAGTTTGGGTACCCTGGGAAGGGGTTACATTCTTTTCAGGCGCCATTCTTTGCTTTTAAAAACAAATTCATCCGCAAAATTAATCAAATGCGTGGCCAATATACAGTTCCCTACAAAGACATTAGATTTTCCTGCCATTCAAACGCTTACTTTATCCATATGGGCAAGGGTTATCCAACTGCCCACTTTCCTCTATTTTTGCCGGATGATCAAAGTGGGTATCCTGGGCGGTGGCCAGTTAGGAAGAATGTTATTACAGGCAGCAGCTAACTATGAAGTGGAGACCTACGTGATGGATGCTGATGAAACCTGTCCTGCGGCGCATCTATGCCGTTTTTTTATCAAGGGCGATATTCGTGATTATGAAAGTGTATACCGGTTTGGGCAACACCTTCAGGTGATGACTATTGAAATTGAGAACGTCAATGTGGAGGCACTTGAAAAGCTGGAGTCGGAAGGTGTCAAAATTATTCCCAAGCCTTCCGTGTTACGCATCATCAATAATAAGATTCTCCAAAAACAGTTTTATGTCTCTCATGATATCCCTACAGCTGAGTTTGCCATCCTGGAATCCAAAAAAAATATTGGTCTTCACCCACAACTGATACCCGGGGTGCAAAAACTGGCAATAGGCGGCTATGATTGACGCGGAGTTCAAATGATATAAACATAATCTGATGATGATGGATTTGATGCTCCCAGTCTGATTG
>JANLYU010000232.1:0-3981 GCA_031365785.1 Flavisolibacter sp.
TTTTGTGAGAGAAAAAGAAAATGATTTTCTGAGATTTAATCGTAAGGAATTGAAAGTTTGGGATGCCATGGAATTTTTGAATACACTGGTTGACGACAGTGATCCGGATACAGACCTCGATCAGATCCAGCATCTATTGCAAACAGGTGAAGCGATCAGGGCTGATGGTCATCCCGACTGGTTTGTGCTGACAGGATTTATCCATGATATGGGAAAAGTGCTGTGCCTTTTTGGAGAACCTCAGTGGGCAGTAGTGGGTGATACCTTTCCTGTAGGTTGCCAGTTTTCAGATAAAATTGTATACCCCGAATTTTTTGCCAATAATCCTGATTCAAAAGACGAACGATATAATACCAAGTACGGCATCTATCAACCCAATTGCGGATTGAAAAACGTGCATATGTCATGGGGGCATGATGAATATTTATACCAGATCACAAAAAATTACCTGCCTGAGCCTGCGCTTTACATGATCCGTTATCATTCTTTTTATTCACAGCACCGCGAACATGCTTATGAGCATTTGATGGATGATCATGACAGGGAAATGTTTAAATGGGTAGATCAATTCAATCCATACGACCTGTATTCAAAAAGTCCCAAACCACCTGTGGTATCTGAATTAAAACCTTATTATGAAGCCCTCATTGCCAAATATTTGCCGGCTACCATAAAATTGTAATTGTACCAGGCTTTCAATATGCATCTTTCAATTCGGACACCTTTACTGTATTTGTTACCCAGCAAAACAGGTTGGATGAAAAAGGCCATCTTTTTTATTTTTCTCTTTATAAGTTCCTGTGCCTTTGCGCAGCGAATAAAGTATACTACTTCCAATGCCCATTCACATAATGATTATCTCAATGACCGGCCCTTTTTCCGGGCCTATGAAAATGGCTTCGGTTCTATTGAAGCAGATGTTTTCCCGGTAAATGGAGTGTTGTGTGTCGCGCATTCCAAAAATAGCATCCAGCCCCAGCGAACGCTGAAAAGTTTATACCTGCAACCTTTGCTGGCTTCATTGATTGCTGATCCTTCGCGTAAAATAAAATTGCTGGTGGATGTCAAGGAAAATGATACCCTCTCACTGGAACTATTGATCAAGGAACTAGAACCTTTAAAAAATTATCTATCCACCACATATGTAGTCAGTAATGTAACGATCCTGATCAGTGGTACAAGACCACCACCGGAACGATACACTGCCTATCCCTCCTATATTTTTTTTGATTCGGACCTGCGTTTACCCACCAGCGCATCTGCATGGGAAAAAGTGGGACTGGTGAGCCTTCCCTTCAATCAATTATCTCGTTGGGATGGTATCAAAATATTGGGGGCAGGGGATAAAAAAATAGTGCGTCATATCATAGACAGCGTCCACCAAGCTGGTAAAATGATCCGGTTTTGGGCAGCTCCTGATAATGAAATATCCTGGTCCACACAAATGAAACTGGGAGTTGACCTGATAGGAACAGATAAAATTGATGAGTTGGGCGCCTACCTCCGCAAAGGAAAAAAATGATACTGAACAAAAACTCCAGAATTTTTTATTTATATATTAAAGGGAGAAAACGTTGACGGCTGTTATTCTTTTACATCTGAATTACTGACAAACGCTATCTTCTTACCATCGGGATGCCAGGAGGGTGTATTGATAGTTCCCTGTCCGCCGTAGACGTAAGCCACCACTTTTGGTTTTCCACCGGATATGGGAATCAACCGCAAGTAGACCTGTTTGTAAAAAGGATGATCGCCCGGAGGAACGTCTTTCAGAAAAGAAAGAAAGACAATCCATTTACCATCCGGTGAAATATGCGGGAACCAGTTATTGAATTCATCATTGGTCAATTGTTCCTGGCCGGATCCATCAGGCTTCATCCGCCATAACTGCATAAGGCCACTTCTTACAGAGTTGAAATAAATATACCTGCCATCAGGACTGTATTCAGGACCATCATCCAGGCCTGGTGCATTGGTGAGCTGTACCTCCTTTCCACCTGATGAAGGAATGGTATAAATATCAAACTCTTTATTCCGTTGACCGGTAAATGTCAGCACCTTGCCATCCGGTGACCAGCCATGTAAATAAGATGGTCCGGTAGGAGTAATTTGTTTAGGTGTTCCGCCATTAACAGGCACCACATAAATCATGGAACCGAATTTAGAATCCCCGCTTGAACTACTCAACCCCAGCATTTTTCCATTGAAGGAAACCACATGATCATTATTATTATTTTTTACAAAATCCGTATTAATGACAGCAGTAGTTTTTTTCTTCAGATGGTAGCGGTAAATAGTTCCGTTACTGTTATAGATGAGCGACTGCCCATCTTTCAAAAAGTTAGGAGCCTGCAAGGATTGGGGTGAAGAGTAAATAATCTGGCGGTCACCGGTGGAGAGTGTCAGTAATTCAAGATTACTCCCCAGGTATTCTTTGTAAGGAACAAATGTTTCCTTTGTTGGAACGGTGATTCGCACATTGTCAAAATGCACCCGCTCGGTGACGTCATTATGATGAGCACAGACAAATAAACCAACATACACCTCACTTCCCAAATCAACATCATTCACATCCACTGTGGTAAAGGTTTCTCCAAAATGGGCGGTTGACATGATATAGCGGTTGCCTTTTTTCTCCAATTGAATCATATCAGGTCCCGTAACGGTTGATTTCACTTCTTCTACATTCCCCCCAATAGATTTTCTGAATTGTAATGAGTTCAGTCCATCGCCATGAACCACTGCACCTACCATGGCAGAATTGGTGTCCAGGTTCGACCTTACCATCCATCCAAATTTTCTGTGTGGGTCTGCACCTTTACCTAAAAAGGATCCACGGGCCTGTACTATAAAATCTCCCTTCATGCGCTTCCATACATAATGAAATTCATCGTGGGTACCCCAGATGTTGGTACCACTGCCTGACAGAAGATAGTGCCCGGTTGCCGCTTCAAAATGAACGGTGCCTGGATGCAGCACGTTACCAATATCATTGTGCTTTTCAAAAACACCCACCTGAGCATTCAAGGTAGTTCCAAGTAGCAAAGTGATGATCGTAAAAAGTTTGAAAGAAAGGGACATAATTGAATTTATCTATAAAAATAAGAAGCCTTACTTCAATCCATAACTTTTTTATACAGTTACCGCATCAACCAAAAATGAATACTTGAGATACACCCTTAACTTTCACGGAAGGGGCTTTTCGTTTTCAATGACTTGAAAAGTTCTTCTGTACGCTTGAGCTTCTTTTTATTAAAGGTCAGGTAGGCCTTTCCAATGGAAGACCTCCCGTTAATGCCACTCAGCCCCTGCAGGGTCCAGTTGTAATTCCTTTTGTTTCTTGGATACCAGTTGTCCTTTTCAATCTTGCCGGGAGGAAAAATGTAAAGGCTACTTTTTTTGATAAAATAAAAACTTTTACCAAAGGCAGTAATTTCCCGTGCCCAACTTTCAACGGTTTGCAATTCATTGGAGGTGGAAGGATCGAGGATGTATGGCGTCATGCCTTTCTGCGTAAGCACGGGGAGTAGTGTCGCAACATGGAAGTTCCATGCATGGATCAGGCTTCCCAGGTTTTTTTTAATAAAAAAGCCACTGAATACCCATCCCTTATAATTTGGAATGCCCCAGGCGTCTAACAGTATGCAGATGGCATTGGCTCTGTCTTCGCAATCATTATGTCCATCGCGCCATCTGAATAAAGGCGATTGACTGAAATAATCAAATAACAAACGGGCATCGTTCAGGTGTATACCTTTTCCCATATCCAGTTCATCAGAAAACGGCGCATGAAAAGTAGTGGAAGGTGAAGATAGTATCACACTTTTTTAAGATGATTTGATAGATATCTTAGAAATAGCAGGCAATAATTGCCCGATCAGCTATCATTGTTGCTGTTGTTGTTTCTGTTGCACCTCAAGAAAATGACGATAAGAATTAATTGGCTGACCAGGATTTTTCACCTCGTACGTAAATTTAGGC
>JANLYU010000027.1:0-28057 GCA_031365785.1 Flavisolibacter sp.
TGCCCGTGTACTGATTGATCTGAACCCAGAATTCCGTCCGGCTTTGAAAGCTGCCGGCCTGTTGAAACGTGATCCGCGTTCCGTGGAGCGTAAGAAATTTGGTCACAAGAAAGCCCGTAAGAGCTTCCAGTTCAGTAAAAGATAATTTACGAGCTTCAAGCCAAGAGCTTCGGGATAAACAGGACTGTTCGTCTCTTGCTCACTACTTGAAGCTTTTATATCAAATTCAAATCATCACAATACTTTATAATGGAACAAAACACTTCATTACAACAACAATTACTGGAAGCAGGTGTACATTTCGGTCACCTGAAAAAGAAGTGGAACCCCAAGATGCTGCCTTATATTTTCGCTGAAAAGAAAGGCATTCATATCATCGATCTGAATAAAACAACGGAAGCGATGCAGGAAACCGCATCAGCACTGAAGCAGATTGCACGGAGTGGTAAAAAGATCCTTTTCGTGGGTACCAAAAAGCAAGCTAAGGATATAGTAACTGAATGTGCCCAGCGGGTGAATATGCCATTTGTAACGGAACGTTGGCTGGGTGGTATGCTCACCAATTTCAATACAGTTCGCAAGAGCGTAAAGAAAATGCAAAGCATTGAAAAAATGCTGGGTGATGGATCTTTTGATTCTGTTACTAAAAAGGAACGTCTTACCCTTAGTCGCGATAAGGAAAAGATGGAAAAAGTGCTGGGTGGTATTGCCCAGCTGGGTCGTGTACCTGCTGCACTTTTTATCGTGGATATCGGACATGAACACATTGCATTAGCGGAAGCTAAGCGTTTGAATATTATGACTTTTGGTGTAGTGGATACCAATTGCGACCCCAACAAGGTTGATTTTGCGATCCCCGCCAATGATGATGCTACCAAATCGATTGCCATCATTACCAATTTCATTACCGCAGCTATAGCGGAAGGTCTGGCTGAACGTCAGGCTGCAAGGGATGAAGAAGGCGATGAGGTAGGTAATGACCAGGAGAATGAAAAAAGAGCCGCCCGCCTGGAAGCAGAAGCACAAGCTGAAGGTGGCCGTGGTCGCGGACGAGGACAAGGTGGTGGCGCTGCTGGCGGTGGCCGCACGCCTGGTGGACCTGGCAGGGGTGGCCCTGGTGGTGGAGCAGGAGGACCTGGACAACGTCGTCGCACGCCATCAGGTGGTGGTGGAGGCGGTGCCCGCAGGCCAGGCGGTGGAAGGTAACTGCGCATCAGGATAATTGTAGCACCAGAATCTTGAATGTCTTTACCAAATTTGTTGAATCATTTCAAAACATTCTTAACGAAGGATCTAATCACCCCTGTTGGGGAATAAGGAGAAGCCCATGTCAACAGCAACAATTTCAGCACAGGATATCAATAAATTACGCCAGGCTACTGGTGCAGGTATGATGGATTGCCGCAAGGCGTTAACGGAAACCAATGGTGATTTCGAAGCCGCTATAGACTGGTTACGCAAACAAGGTCAGAAGGTGGCTGCCAAACGCAGCGACCGGGAAGCGAAAGAAGGCGTAGTGATCGCGCGGACCACTGCAGACAACAAAACTGGATTCATCATTACGATATCCAGTGAAACGGATTTTGTATCCAAGAATGCGGAATTCGTGGCATTCGCTCAAAGCATCGCTGATGCAGCAGTAAAAAATAATGTAAAAAGCGCTGAAGAATTAAATAATTCCAGTGTAAATGGTTCCAAGGTGTCAGACCTGATCAATGATAAACTGGCCTCCATTGGAGAAAAGATCGGTATTGCCCGATTTGAAAGAGTGGAAGCGCCCTATGTGGCCTCATATATTCATGGCGCCTATCGAATGGGTGTTTTGGTAGGATTTAATAAAGAAGCCGGAGACGCTGGAAAAGATATCGCCATGCAAATTGCCGCAATGAACCCAGTAGCTGTTGATGCAGCCTCTGTTCCGGCTGAAGTAGTGTTGCGTGAAAAAGATATCGTGATGGAGCAAATGAGGCAGGATCCGAAGATGTCGGGCAAAACAGAAGAAATGATGTCGAAGATCGCGGAAGGAAAACTCAATGCTTTTTTCAAAGAAAGTACACTGAATGCCCAGGGTTATGTGAAAGACAGTTCTAAATCAGTAGGAGAATTTTTAAAAAGTGTAAGTCCGGACCTGAAGGTTACCGAATTCAAAAGAGTAGCTGTTGGATAAACTACTATCATAAAATTGAATCCCGGATCTCTCCGGGATTTTTTTGTCAGACCATAAAGTTTCCAAACTGAGCGCAGTCAGCGCGACACTGTTTGAAGTATAATTCTCTATTGCTTGGTATCGAGGATCACCGGTGACCCCTTGGTGCCCATGACAATAATTTTTGCATTCTGCGATAATGCCATTTCTTTCATGGCCTTGATTTGTTCATATTGCAATTGCCTGTCGGTTAAACTTTCGCTGATGATGTGCTGGTAATCTGCAATACCCTGGGCCTCCACTCTTTTTCTGTCAGCTTCCTGTCTTTCTTTTTGTAAAACGAATTGCATCTTCTGCGCTTCCTGTTCAGCCTGTATCTTTTGTTCAATAGTTCCTTTCACTGCCATAGGAAGAGTAATATTCCTGACCAGCAAATTTTCCAGTAACAATCCCCTTTTTTTGAAATCGGTTTCAATGCCTTTGAAAATTCGATTTTGAAATTCATCTCTTTTTGAAGAGAATAAGGCTACGGCGTCATAGTACACCGCATTGTCACGGATACGCGTACGTGCAATGGGTCTCACAATTTTATCTTCATAGTCCACGCCAGTTTCTTTCACCAGCCTGGGTGCTTCTGCGGGAATGACACGATACAATACGGTAAGGTCGATGGTTACTTCCAAACCATCTGCAGTCAACACCCGTATGGCATCATCTCCTGTTTTATGACCTTCATCATGCACGCCGCTCATGGTATAATTCTGTGTTCTTACATCCAGCCGGTCTATTTCGTACAAAGGGTTGATGATATGTAAGCCGCTGGTCAGCACTTCCGCTTGTACATTTCCGAATAATTTTTTAACCCCCACCTCACCTGCTCCTACCTGTACAAAACAGCTGCTGATAAATCCGAGCACTACAAAACCAACGGCTATAAAAATTCCAACCCTGGAAAAACGAGATAACTGAGGGTTTGCCCTGAGACCGAAGGCAATGATCAGCATGATCACACCAAGAATAATTAGTGCCATAGCAGTAGTTTTTGTAAAAGTACCTAAAGTGATTGCCTTCCGGTGAAGTTTAACCTTTGAGCCTATTGCAGATGCAAACACAGGGGATGTGACAACATCCAAGTAAATCGTTGTGGTGTTAAAGGCCTGCCTGATATTTTACCGCAACGCATGCCCTGGCGGTAAAGGGCATAGCCAGCATAACCAGCAACGCATAAGTTGGTAAATAAAAGAAGACAATGAGGAATACAATCAGCCACCAACACGGATACAATAATACCAGTAAGGCCGTCATTACTGCGTCGTAATGGCCGCTTTGTTTGAATTTGCTGTCCGTGAAAAGTTTGCAGGCGAAATAAAAGGGAGCGTGTAAAATGAACCCAATGAATGCGGGCAGCAACAAAAAATAAAAGGAGGGCTGTACTCCCATAGAAAATATTTTTTTTACCTGTTGTTTGTCATGCGGAGCTATTTCGTAAACCATTTGTTTCAGCTGAAGTTGGAGTTCGTTGTTGAAGGCGAGCATTTGCTTTCCTTCCGTGACCTGTTGAAGTATGAGGCTGGCATCAATGGGTGTTCCAAAAAAGAGGTGCACTTCTTTTCCGAATTTTTTAAAAGAACTATAATTGAATGCCGTTGGAATTACCTGCAAGGGCAAGTGGTGCTTCCAAGAGGTGATGGCCAGCCGCGCCGTTCCTTTTTTTAAGGGCCGCAAATGCCATTCATTTTCGCATAAACCCTCACTGAAGATCAGTACATTCCCTTTTTTCTCAAATGTTTTTCTGCAGGCATCAAAAGTCGTATAGTTGTGTTCCAGGTTACCCGCGCCTTCACTGGTTCGGTAAATGGGAAATAACCGCAGGCTACGTAGCAGCCTGTCGAGCCACTTGTATTTAAAGGCATCTCCTCTGGCGAGTGAATACAGCGGCTGATCGAACAAGGTGGTTAAAATCATACCATCCAGGAAAGAATTGGGGTGGTTGGCCGCCAGTAACAGGGGACCCATGCTTTTTAAAACTTCCGGTTTGTTCACCGTGATTTTTAAGCAATAAATCCTGATGGCGAACCGTGCATATAACTTCAGCAGCGAATAAAACACCGCAGTAAAATAATCTAAAATCAGCAATGAAGGCCGTCTCCCTACTGTGAATGGTGATCCTTATCTTCGCAGCGCTCAATCACGAATATGTTACCTAAATACAAACGCATCCTGCTAAAACTATCCGGAGAATCCTTAATGGGTGATAAAAGTTTTGGATTTGATACCTCTGTACTGGCACAGTACGCGCAGGATATTCGTTCGATTACGGAATTGGGTGTACAGGTAGCAATCGTTATCGGTGGCGGAAATATTTACCGGGGAATGAATGAAGCTGAAACGGGAATTGAAAGAGCGCATGGTGATTATATGGGTATGCTGGCCACAGTGATCAATGGAATGGCGCTGCAGGCCGCCCTGGAAAAGGTTGGCGTGTATACGAGGTTACAAAGTGCCATCAAAATGGAACAAATTGCTGAACCATATATCAGGAGAAGAGCCATCCGGCACGTGGAAAAAGGCCGTGTGGTGATATTCGGAGCAGGAACGGGCAACCCTTACTTTACCACAGATACAGCAGGCTCTCTCAGGGCCATTGAAATCAAGGCGGAAGTGATTATGAAAGGCACTCGGGTAGATGGCATCTATACGGCAGACCCGGAAAAAGACCCCACGGCTACAAAGTTTGGAGTGATCACCTTCCAGGAATGTATTACCAGAAAGTTGAATGTTATGGACATGACTGCTTTTACGCTTTGCATGGAAAATGAACTTCCTATTGTTGTCTTTGACATGAACAAACCCGGAAATTTACGAAGGGTTGTTACTGGGGAAAAAGTAGGGACATTGGTAACGGCATAAGCCCGATGCTCGCCTATTCTTTTCAAAAAAAATCATTAGATTGTCAGGCGAAACTTACCGGATTTTTACAGACTGACTGCATGATCATTATTGCTATTGACCTTACCTTGGTTGCCTTCATTGCATTGCCCATTGGTGCCACCATATTGGGGGTTACGGTTTATTTTTTTTTAAAAACGCAGGCTTCACTGAAAGAAACTTTAGAGGTCAGTCATCAGCGGTCGCTTCCCTATCAAAAAAAAGAAAAGAAAATTGCCAGGCAAAGTGTACTGGCAACCTGGTTAGAAAGACTCTCCAAAAAGCAACAAGCTATTCCTGTTCCCACCCCGAAATTCAAGCCCTCCACCAAGCAGCTTCTTTCAGCGGAAACCATTGTGCATGAATTAAAAGAAACCATTGCTCAACAGCAAAATGTTCTCAATACTTACCTCGATAAGGTGGAGGAAATAGAACAGGGAGGAAAAGGCCAACTCAAACAGCACAACCATGATTTGCAAAAAGAGATCAATAAGCTTCACGGAATTATAGAACAAAAGGACCAGGAACTGGAAGCGTTGGAACAACAGGCTTCGGGCGCTGAGAAAATGATTACCAAGATTGATGAAGTGTATGTTGAATTTGAACAGCTTCAGTTGAAGATGATGCAACTGGAGAAACAGGCTAACCGGGCCAATAACCTGGCTATGGAACTGGAAGACACCAAACAATCATATGAACAGATTTATAATGAATTGGCAAGAAAACAGGATAAGCTGGAAGAAGTAATGAATGAGAACCAGCGGATGCGGATGGAAATGAATATGCTGGAAGATAAATTATCAGAAGCCAACCTGCAACGTCAGCAGCTTCAGAAAAAAGTGCAATTTTTACAGGATTTGAATGCTGATATGCAAAGCCTTTCGGATACCAACAAAAAATTACAGACAGAACTGCGACGCATTGGAGAACTGGAAAGTATGCTGAGCATGATGGCGCGTGAAAGAGATTCACTTTTGCGCAAGAAGCCAGATCAGTGAACACCTGAATGTAAACAGTTCATCAGAAATTTACAAAACATCAGTGCATCCCCCTATGAAACTGCATAGAGGCAGGATATGAATTATTAACCAGGAACCTCAAGTGTTATGAATAACGACATTGCTGATCTGCGCACAGAATATGCTTCAAGGGAACTACTGGAAACAAACATGGCTCCCAACCCGGTTAGCCAGTTTGAAACCTGGTGGAGGGAAGCACTGGATAGTGCCATTCCTGAGCCCAATGCCATGACACTGGCCACTGCCTCCAGCGATGGGATACCGGCAGCCAGAATTGTTTTGCTGAAAGGATTCAGTCAGAAAGGGTTTATTTTTTATTCTAATTACAAAAGTTTTAAAGCTGTCCAGCTCAACGAAAACCCAAAGGCCTGCCTGGTGTTTTTATGGAAAGAACTGGAAAGACAAGTGAGGATCACCGGACTTGTAAATAAAATACCTGAAAAAGAAAGTGATGAATACTTTCTTTCCCGACCCCGGGGCAGCCAGATCGGTGCATGGGCTTCACCACAAAGTCAGGTCATTGACCACCGCGAATGGCTTCAAAGAGAATTTGAAAAATTAACGAAGCAATTCGATGGTCAGGAATTGAACCGTCCTCCACATTGGGGTGGATATTTGGTCCAGCCTGTGATCGTTGAATTCTGGCAGGGAAGACCCAGCCGCATGCACGACCGCATCCAGTATTCGCTTGATGAAAAAGGTTCCTGGAAAAAGGAGCGCCTGGCCCCCTGAGCATGGAATAGCACTTGTTATTCAATAAGTGCGTTCCGCGTTGCTTTGTACCTCTCTGGATGATAGGAACATCAGACTTCAGCTTCCAACAAGGTTCGGTACTATTGTTCTTTTTTCGCTACAGCTGGTGCCGGAATGTTGCCTGTGATTTTTTTATCTCCTGCAGGCCTGGATTTTCCAAATGAGCCTTTGAAAATTTTTCCTTTCTTGGTTTTTTTATCTCCTCTTCCCATGATTATTTTTTGTCGGGCAAAGGTCGGATTATTTTCCCAAACCTGCTGATGAAGCTACTTTCAATCGCAGAAATGATGGTCATATATCATTTTGAATAAAAGAACCACCTGATTGACTTCTTGGCTTACTTACTGTTCAACCAAGCTAACAGGATATCAATAAAAAAGCCTTCCTTGTTACAGGAAAGCTTCAATAAGTTTGTGTAGATAATTACAATTTGGCAGAAAGTTCTTTACCTGCTTTGAAACGGGCCACTTTTCTGGCTTTGATCTTAATTACTTCACCTGTCTGGGGATTACGTCCATTACGGGCAGCACGTTTGGAAACTGAAAAAGTTCCAAAACCTACCAGCGTTACTTTGCCGCCTCCTTTTAAAGTTTTTGTTACTGCTTCTACAAAAGAATCAAGAGATGCATTAGCCTGGGTCTTTGTTACACCAGCATCGTCAGCCAGTTTGGCGATCAGTTCAGCTTTGTTCATAGTTGATTGTTTAAATGATTGAGTGCAACAAATTTAGAAGGTTTTTGATTGCAGAAAAATATATTTCGGTCAATGTGGAAATTAATTAATCCGCTCAAAACCGCATGGGATAAGGGTTTGGGGATAAATAAATAGTAGAATTGAAGTCCCGTGTGAACTCATGCTTGTAACACCTCTGAACATCAGGTGTTTCAGGATAATGAAAAAACATTCAAGATGAGATGTGCAAAACATTCAAGATGATATGTGCAAAATTAATAATTCCTGTTTTACATGAGTGGTTCCATTATTCTGCGCACTTACTGCACCACTTCCATCAGGCTTCTGAAAGCGGTAAATCGGGCCCCCCATTTATCAACTGATCTGTTCCGCATTTCCAGTGCAAACTTTTCCATATAAGTATCGTATTGAGCTTTTGATAAAGCATAATACTGTACAGCATACGTGGGTCCTTCACGATCATCTATATCCAACAGGCGAATCACTTTATAGTCATGAAAACATTTTGTATCCAGCATATCAGGAATGTGTTCTGCCAGCAACCACTGCAACCAGTCTTTTGAAATATTTTCATCCACTTTGATGGTTACATTATAAATAATCATTCTTTTATTTTTTCAAGGTCAATGTCAAGGTAAATGGGACAATGGTCACTGTGTTTCACATCAGGATATATTTCAGCGTCTTTCAAATAGGGTGTGAGGGATTCGGTAACGCTGATGTAGTCGATTCTCCAGCCTTTATTATTCAGGCGAACGCTTGGAAAAATCTGACTCCACCAGGTGTACCGGCCTCCTTCCTGGTGAAATTGTCGAAATGTATCTACCCAGCCATGACTATAAAATTTATCCATCCAGGCTCTTTCCTCCGGAAGAAAACCAGTGGTTTTTTTATTACCCTTGGGATTGTGGATATCAAGTTCCTTGTGAGCAATATTATAATCACCGCAAAGAATAATATAAGGATGTAGTTTACGGAGGTCCTGCAAA
Organism: Flavisolibacter sp.; assembly: GCA_031365785.1. Taxonomy (GTDB): domain Bacteria; phylum Bacteroidota; class Bacteroidia; order Chitinophagales; family Chitinophagaceae; genus Flavisolibacter. The sequence goes on from JANLYU010000027.1 coordinate 8,529, forward strand.
TATTGGAAAAATTCATCCAGCCATTTGTATTTATAATCCTGCCTTTCTTCACCTGAAGTGCCGGAAGGGAAGTAGGCATTGATAAGCCGTACTTTCCCGAAATCCATTTGTAATACCCGCCCTTCCTGGTCGCTCACCTCGTGTCCTGTACCGCATTGAACATGATCGGGTTTTATTTTCGTGAAAACCGTAACACCGCTGTAACCTTTTTTTTGGGCACAGAACCAATGATCGTGGTAGCCGAGGTCATTAAATAGTTGGGCAGCCACATCTGACTGCTGTGCCTTATTTTCCTGAATGCACACCACATCAGAAGGGTGGGTTTGCAGCCATTCAATAAATCCTTTTTTGATGGCAGCCCTAATGCCATTGACATTATAGCTGATAATTTTCATGTAACAAAAATAAGGTCGACACATGATGCTCGTGTCTTGTAGTTGAATTATTCTATTTTTAATTTTCTCTATGCCCAACTTACAACCCATTATTCCACCAAAAGAACATGTATACCTCGACGGACCGAAAAGCAGGGGTTATGAACTGGCGTTTGCCTGGAAAGTTTTCAGCCAGTTCATGATGGGATTTCGGTGCCTGCATTTTGTGGGCCCCTGTATTACTGTTTTTGGATCCGCAAGATTCAAGGAAGACCATGAGTACTATATCAAAGCAAGGGCTTTTGGTAAAAGTATTGCAGCCATCGGGTTCACTACCATGACCGGCGGGGGTCCCGGTATCATGGAAGCTGCCAACCGTGGCGCTTTCGAAAACGGAGGTGCTTCAGTGGGCTGTAACATCCGGCTTCCTTTTGAACAGGTAGGTAATAAATATGTGCATACCTCTGTAACCTTTGAACATTTTTTTGTGCGCAAAACCCTACTCATTAAATATTCCTATGCATTCATCATCATGCCCGGTGGTTTTGGAACCATGGATGAATTTTTCGAAACGCTGACACTGGTGCAAACAAAATCTATATCAGGCTTTCCCCTGGTACTTTTCGGAAAGGAATTTTATAAAGAGCTCTGGGAAGCCATTCAGGATATGTCGTATAAGGGAACCATCTCAAAGGAAGATATGGATCTCGTGCTGATTACTGATGATGTTCAGGAAGCCATGGACCATATCATTAAATATATCGAAACCAATTACAAGATCAGGCCGCGCAAAAGACTTTGGTGGTTGTTGGAAAAAAGGTGATGTTTTGAAAGACATTGACCCATCGTCCACGCCGGCCATTCCTGCCGCCCCACTTCTTTACCTGGAAGAATGCAGTGGTCTCCTCATTCGAAATATGATGATACTCCACGCGGTGATCCTACATTTGAAGGATGAAAATTAAAGCCATCATTTTTGACCTCGGCGGGGTGTTGATTGACTGGAACCCTGACTATGTATTCGACGGGTTGTTCAACGACGAAGAAAAGAAAAAACATTTTTACCAGCACATCTGTACCACCGACTGGAATGAACAACAGGATGCCGGCCGTTCACTAAAAGAAGCTACGGATGAACTACTCGCTCAGCATCTGGATTGGAAAGTGTATATAGAAGCATTTTACGGAAGGTGGGAAGAAATGCTGGGTGGCCCCATTCAGGAAACGGTGCAAATCCTGGAAGCATTGAAGAATAAACGAATGGTGAAGTTGTATGCACTGACCAACTGGAGCGCGGAAACATTTCCGGTAGCATTGAAGCGGTACGACTTCCTTCATTGGTTTGATGGCAGGGTAGTAAGCGGTGAAGAGAAAATGCGGAAACCTTATCCCGAATTTTACCAGATCCTGCTAAATCGTTTTCATCTGAAAGCCGAAGAAACCTTATTTATTGATGACAACGAACGCAATGTAAGGGCGGCTGAAAAAATGGGTATCCATGGCATCTGGTTCAAAAGTGCAGCACAGTTGAAAACTACCCTCGAACAACTGGACCAGTTATAATTTCTGACACCAAATAGAAACGGTTCTATTCACATGGAAACAGAACCGTTCATCAGCGTATCTTTTTTACTTACACCAGGGTGATATCCATTTTCTGGTAATAAAAAGCAATTTTCCGGTGCAGGTCTTCAGGCCTGAATGGCTTTTGTAAAAAGTCATTAAATCCTTTTCCGGCAAGGTATTCTTTCATTTGTGGCAGAACTGCAGCCGTGAATGCAATGGCGGGTATATTCCTGTTGATCTTCCTGATTTGCGCGAGTGCTTCATATCCATCCATAATCGGCATATCGAGGTCAATCAATAATACATCATATTCATTTTTATTGAACAGCTGCACGGCTTCCTGTCCGTTCACTGCTTCATGTATCACCACATCCCAGCGCTGAAGGAATTTCCTGGTGATGGTCATGTTCACCACGCTGTCTTCGGCTACCAGAACGCGGGCACCTTTCAGGCTCACTAGACTACCCACTTTATTTTCATTCACGAAAGCCTTGTTGCCATTACAGTAAGGCATGCGGATGGTAAAGAAGAAATGGCTTCCTTTTCCCTGTTCACTTTTCAGTTGTAGGTCGCCTCCCAGTTTCACCACAATCTTTTTACTGATCGTCAATCCAAGTCCGGTACCGCCAAATCTGCGGGTGGTGGATGTTTCGGCCTGGTTGAACGCATCAAATATCAATTGTTGGTGTTCCTGGTTCATACCGATACCGGTATCCTTCACCGAAAAATAAATTTCGGCTGCTTCGCTATCCGAAGAAACCAGCTTGGCACTGCACTGCACAGAACCTGTATCAGTAAATTTAAAGGCATTCCCAATCAGGTTGGTAAGGACCTGGCGGAGTCGTGTCTCATCGCTTTTGAAATATTTATCCAGACTATTATCAATATTGAAATCGAAACGGACTTTCTTACCGTCAAACTGATTTTTAAATACGGTATAAATCTTGTCCAACACTGTTTTTAAATTGAATTCATCCGTAGCCAGTTCCATTTTACCAGCTTCAATTTTACTGAAATCCAGTACATCATTCACCACACTGAGCATGTGCTCTGAGGAATATTTTAACACTTCGAGATTTTGTTGTTGTTCGGGCATGGAAGGCTCCTGAAGCATCAGGTTTACGGTACCGATGATACCATTCAGCGGTGTTCTCATCTCGTGGCTCATGTTGGAGAGGAAACGCGACTTCGCCAACACAGCGCTGTCTGCTTTTTGCTTGGCTTCAGACAATTCCAGCTTCTGGCGTTCTGCTTCCTGCCATACATCTACCAGCTGCCTTCCGCTTTTATTGATGTGAAACACCGCAAAGAATACGAAGATGATGGTAATGGCAAAGGAAAGAAAATAATTCAGTGTGGAGATCAGGGGGAACCATTTTTCATCTATGTTTTCAGCCATGAAGTACTGGTGCGGCAATACGAATGCACAAACTGCACAGCTTACTGAAACGGATAGGTTCACCAATGCGTTGGGTAGATCTTTCTCCAGATCATAGTATAAGGTATAAGCAATAAAAGCCGGGAAATAGAAGAATACAAAATAGAAACCAATATTCAGTGTGTTGCAGATGAAGAACAGCAGCACGCTAAAAGAAGTTATAAAGATGGAACGCGCCACATTGTAATGCCTTTTATGGTTCATCCAGTATCCAAAAATACCGGTAACCAGCATCAGCAATGTCATTACGGTCAGGAACCGTGAGTGCAATACAAAGCTCAGGACTACATACAGCATGTAAAAAGACTGGCAAAACAATCCAATAAAATTGGAAAACCTTACGCGGTGCATTTCGTAAACTGGCGCGTCTTCATGTACTCCTAGTTCGAGTACATAATTGTAGAATCTTTTCATAAGACTCATGGATCCAGTTAAAGGGTATTGAATTAACATAAGGGTTTCGGTTTATTCTATTTTAATGTACATGCATGGCCTGCCTGATCAGCAGGGTAGTAGCTCACACGTTGATTAATTTGAAATGAGGAATTGAATGACAGGGGAACGCTGCCAACGGGATGCGGTGGCAGCTCATATTTGAAGCCCGCTTGGGGATTAGTTTTAAAACAGACATAGGGTACATTTTATATTCTTCTGCAGTCCTTAATACCTTTGTTAAAGACTGATTTATACGACTCAAAATACTACATGAAGTCAAGCATTGCAACCAGTTTTACGTAAACTGCATCGTAAAATCGCTTCCGAGTATTTTGTTGCATTTATCTTTAATCATTATTTTTAACAGGGCTCAAAACTTTATGAATGTCTGAAAGCATTTTCAACAAATTAAAAGGACTGGATACTGCTTACCTGGATGATTCCTATGGAAACGATGCAGAAACGGCATCCATGGTTTTTGAACAATTTCTTCAGGAACTCCCCTCCAACCTTAATTCAATCGAGCAAAGCTTTTCTCAAATGGATATTCAGAGCTTTGGGCATCATCTTCACAAGCAGAAGCCCGGGTTCAGTTATGTGGGACTTACAGACGTTACTCAAAAGTTTCATGAACTCCAAACAAAATGCATCGCCAGGGAAGATCTGATCACTTACCGTGATGAAATCGAAACAGTCCTGGCCAGGATTCATTCTGCTGAAACCCTTCTTCAAGAAGCACTCAGCCATTTGCAAAACATTCAATGAGCCATGGAACCGGATGAAGGTTTTTACTTCAGTTCCGTTTCCACATTTATTTTCAATCCTTTTTTTGGTATCAGTCTTTCAGACAGCTTTTCCAGAGGTTGTTCCAATGCTGCGCGGCTTTGCACCTTATCATAATCTTCCCACATGGTATTGAAAAGCCGGTCCAGCGTTGAGGTGATCAATCCATAATTTTTTACATAGCGTGCATGGTGCATTGCATGGTAAGCCGGTGTATTGATCACTTTGCCGATTCTAGTCTGTGCATAACCCGGCGGGCGTATTTCAAAATTGGAATGACCCAGCACATTGGTTATAAAATAAAAAATATAATAGGCAATGATTCCATAAAATGATACGGGGACGAAAGATGACAGTAACGCCATTGGAACTATGATACCCACGGAAAAAAGGAACTTTTCTATGAACGAAAATGAAATCGAACTCAATGGGTTAGTGATTTTTGATTTATGGTGTTCCCGGTGGATCCATAATAAAGACTTGTGGTGCATGGCACGATGGGAAAAATAATGCCATATTTCAGTCCACACAAAAACGATGAGGAAGGTATAGGAAAAATTGATCCAGGTGGTGGCAGATTCTTTCAAAAACCCCGAATACAGGGCAAGTCCAATCAGCACCGCATGAACAGGTGAGGTAAGGAAAGAATTATTCAATTCTTCCCTTAATTGTTCCTGGCTTGCCTCAAGGTTATAAATGCGCCTTACTTTTTTTGACTTGTACAGCTGTATGAAGCTGAACACGATGATATGATTGGCAACCGCTACAATAATAAGGGTTACGAGATGGTTCATAGCTTAAAATTTATGCCGCCTTTGCCGGAAGTATTACTCGTTTATAAATGACCGGTTTTTTACCATTATTCTTAAACTTATATATAAATGTTTCCAGTACGCCTACAAAGAAGTCTGTTCTGGCTCCGATGAAGATCCACGAGGTCCTCATTTTACCATCAAACATCAGTTCATCCTTATGCAGCAGTTTGGATTTCTTGGGATACCCATAGATATCCGCCAGGCTTTTGGCAATAGTTCCGTAAATGAGCATCTTCTCTTTCTGCATGCTTACTTTGAAAGCAAACAGTAACCAGAACCAGTAACCCCAGAAGCCTTTCCTGCTTTTAACAGATAGCCAGAAGCAATTCAGCTCACAATAACTGGCGCCTTCAACAAAATCATATAATTTTTTCTTACTTTCTTCACCGGCAAAAACTTCAATAGTCCTGTAAGGGTTAACGTTCCCCAAAACAAATCCTCCACACATACGATTCTTCAGGTTAAAGGCTGCATATACAGTTCTCTTTTTCAGAAAATCTTCCGGAACGTTCAGTCCGGAAACGGTAATATATTTTTCCCTGAACTCTCTCAACAGATGTTCCTCAGTGATTTTTTTCAGGAAAAGCATTTTGTATAAACTTGAAAAGAAGGGCGGATCCTGCTGCACCTGAGTGGACATCAGGTTGGCCCTGAATTCCCTGGCAAAGGCCCCAATGGCAGCCACTTCAGAATTGATCAGAATAATGGATTCAGCAATTGACATCTCATCCTTCATCCGGTTATTCTTATTGAACAATCTGGCTTCCTTGATTCTTTTAAGTTCCTCTTCCATCAATTCCCTGGAAAGCTTTCTTTTCTGCAGAATGCTGCTCACTTTGCAAATGAGGTAATCCATTCCATTTCTTTGATTTTTAGAAATGATACTGGTAATCCTTTCGAAAAACATTTCCAGTTTGGATTTAGGAATGTTTTTGGAATAGATAGTCCACTCCGGACGCTCAATCAGTCGTGACCAGCTTAGGTTGGCATCGGCCTCAGCACTTCCTGATTTCAAAATTGATTCTGCAACAGTCTCCCATATGCGAGCTATATTGTTGGCTTCCTCAACAGTTTGATCCAGGTAATCGGCAATTTTTAGATCCCTTTCTTTTGCGTTTTTAAAAAATTTAAAAACCCAGAAGTTCGGACTAACAGAAAGTTCCATATTCGCTATTTAGTGTTATAATTTGTCAATTGTTTTTTACATCAATCATTGTACTCTTTCCCATACTGTGGTACGACCGAATAGAGATATTCCTATAAAACCTCTGATAGAAAGTTTTGGGCCTTTATAAGTAATCGTGCAATCATAGGTCTTGCCATTTTGTGGGTCATAAATAGTTCCATCCTCGTAGGTATCTTTATCTTTTTCAAAACCTTTGAGTATCATTAGGCCAACAAGCGGTTGTGTTTTTAATTTCGCTTTTGGATTTTTTTTGTCCACTTTCATGGTTCCATTCTCCATAGGATCTTTCAGCCAGATGATCTTACCGTAATATTTATTATCACTACCCTTATAGATCTGGATCTTGGCATCTTTCACATCGTTGAACCAGAAGCCCTCGATCTTGTCAGACTGCGCGTGCGCAAAACCGCTGAATCCTAAGATGGTAACTGCCAGGAACAGCCACTGTGTGATTGATTTTTTAATGTGAGCCATATACTTGTTTTACGTTGTTTCTATTAAGGGAATAAAACACCCCTGTACTGCGTGGCATTCAACTGTGGAATGGTAGCGCCGTATTTTGAATTGATGGCCTTGATGAATTCATTTGCCAGCAAAGCATTTCCCCTTGGAGTCAGGTGTATCCCGTCCAGCGAAAAAATTCCTCCTGTTACAAACTGTGCATTCAAACCCACACCATTGTATACGATGCCTGATTTGCATTTCAGCATGAAGGCGTTGACGTCAACAAAAGCCAAGTTTTTATCAGTAGCCACTGTTTTCAGTTTTGTATTGTAATTGCCTACAGATTCATTCACTTCTGACAATTCATCTGAAGTCAACACATATTGATCAGGAATGGGTTTCATGGATCCCCATCCACCACATTTCAAAGAATCCTGCGGAACACTCAACAGGATCATTTCACCCTTAGCTATTTGTCTCAAACCAGCTGGTGCATTGCCATCTTCAATGATGAATGCGTTCTGGCCAGCCTGGAAAGTAATTCCGAGCGGACTGTAAGCAGCACTCAGAGCTGCAGCATTTGCAGCATCCAGCAATAATCCATTATAGGGTATCGTGTTGAAATAAGGTATATTCTTTACATCAGGAATACCAGCTACTACACCTTTAGCATTGTTGGCTGTAAGTGTATTCACGATCATGTCGATGCTGGCGTCAAAGCCAAATCCTGCAGGACCGGCGATGGGAGTCAGTGCGTCTGCAGCAGCTCCTGAAATGGCATAACCCATGACATCATCACTTCCAATAAATAAAGAGAAAAAGGTTGGATTCTGCGCTACTGCATCGCCAAGAATTGAATTGGCCTGTGGGTTGGCGGTCATCCGGGTGAAGAACGGATTGAAATTACCGGCTCCCTGTGTATAGTCTCCATAACCTGGGTATACAGTGGTAGTTGCTTTCAAGCCGGGAACTGACATATTGTTGAACGGCCCGGTAGCAGCAACACTAGTTGCCAGTATGCTGAGGTCTCCAGATGCGGCTGAAAAGGCGGGTGCCAAAGAAGTGGTCCCGGCACAATCTGTTACCGGTGCCAGTTGCATCCTTGCATTCAGCGAAGCGCCTATTCCTACGGACGAAGGGCTGACAATCGGTTGTTTGAATTCACCCCCACCCACCAGTCTCAATTGCTGGGCAATCATGTTGGGGTAAGAATACAACTGTCCATCATGGTAAAGGGCGTTGTCTGCATAACCGGCGCTCATAGAACTACCGATGGCTACATAAGTTGAAACGTCCAGGCTTCCTTTTCCAGCTTTTGGAATGTCCAGTTCTGGCTTACATGAAGCCAATAGAAGTGTTACAGAAGCAGCAGTTAGAACTTGGTTGATTATTGTTTTCACAGTAATAGAATTAAAAGTTATAGTTGATGGAAATGCCTGGCATATAAATATTCGTCTTATAGGTACCACTCATTTGTGTTTCTTTGTTGGTGTCCATTCTTTTCATATGCTGAAAAGTAAAGGAGGCATCAGCTGTGATATGGTGAGAAAGCTGATAACCTAAACCGGCAGAATAGTTGAAGTGCGTAGCATCCGGTACATCTGGACCTACATAACCATTCTTAACAGGAGAAACCAGGTATTTGATTCCCACACGTGCATCTACTTTCCTGGATACATGGTATTGCCCACCCAAACGGTAAGCATAGGCATTTTCATAATTGCGGGCTGATTTGGTATCCTGAAGCTCGTTGGTGTTTTTCTCATAGTCAAACGTCAGGGTATCAAAGGTGTTCCAACCAATCATACTGGCATCAAAAGCAAGTGAAAATCTTTTACAAGGCGTATAACCTATACCCAAAGTAATGATCTTGGGAAGGGGAAGACTGGTGGAGAAATTTCCCGAAGGGAAACTGGATGAAAGTGAAGCAGGAACTGTAAAGGTAGCAGTACCTTTTTCCGTTTTCATTTTTACATCTGAGTGATAGGTCAATCCAAATGATAAACTTTTCACGGGCTGGTAATACATACCTGCATTAAAGCCATACCCCTTGGCATTCCCTGCCAGTTCAGCATGACCATAATTGCCTTTACTATCTGTCACCGGAATATCTCTTTGCAGGTTGACCTTACCGGATCCATAAACAAAACCTGCACCTATACCAAGGTGTTCATTTATTTTATAACTTATCGTTGGCTGTACATACACTGCAAATAATTGCAGGTGGGTTAGAACAAACCTTCCGGTCCATCCATTTTCCCAATCGATAGTACTGCCAAAAGGCGTGTACGCAGCAATACCGTATTTCAATTTGCTGTTCTTTTTACCAAATACCGCATAAGCAGTAAATGGAAAACTAACAGGAGAAGTAGTTTCTGATACTTTAGAAGATGAAGCATCAACAAACTGGCTGTGTGATGTTACGTGTGTGACACCCACATTGATGCTGTTACTTTTCAAAAAGGAAACACCTCCAGGATTGTAAAACATGGCAGCGCCATCGGTAATTAAACCGGTTCCTGCTCCGGCCATTGCTTGTTGTTTTTGTCCCTGTAAACTTACCTGGAAGCCCTGGGCATTCAGAAAGAAGGGAAGACAGATGGTTACTAACGTGACTATTTTTTTCATAAGGATTGACTATTATATATGATTAGTATATATGTTTTTAATAAATCAATGGTGTGACGATGGTGATTGCTGAAATCATTTCAGCTGTACGTAGAAATTGCAGATGCACCTCAGTAGATGGATGGGAAAGTTGGCAGTCAGATGTTAATACTACCTTGAAGGCAATGTGGTTTTTCATAACGTACGTAGATTAATATTGGTTTCAACTCAGATCAAACTCCTCAGACAGGGGATAAATGTAGAAAGAGAATTATGTAAATGCAAGCCTTTGGTAGGGTTCATGAAAGAAATATTTTTTTGAATTCATAGAAACATCACGCATGATGATTTTATTAGGAGAGCAAGCATCTGATTGACAATTCATTGTTGTATATTTTGGTACGCAGCAGCACATGCCGTTAAAAATGGAGCAATTGTATCATTCGTAATTTTACAGATTCATTGATAACGCGAAGAAGTGTAAGTTATACGTATCTGATGCAGGTAAACCTCCGAAGTGTATCTACGTCACTGAAAATTCGCATCATTGATTTTTTCGGATTTTAAATGAAATAAAAAAACCGCCCATTTCGGAGCGGTAAATTTTTGGCAGGTCGGATTGCTTCAGTGGGTACGGATTAATCTATAATTAGATAGACCTGACAGCTTGTTGGTTTTTCGGATAATGAATATTGCTTTTCTAAGGATTGGATCTTGGTTTTCAGGATACGACTGGCTTTCTTTAGAATATTGGTTTGTTCGTTTTGGTTTTTTTGGATGGTTGCTTGCTGAAACAAAGATGCGAAAGGACAGATGTATTTTATAATCCATTTCGATCAATGTGATTTACTTTTCGACAAATGGAAATAGGACATACCTGATCAGCGCACGTGTGCATTCTGCTCAGGAAGTTTGAAGTGTTTGAAAACTTGTATTGTAATTCTGGAAATAATATTATTCCAACACGGGGCGTAACCAACGCTCCGCATCTTCCAGGCTCATGTTTTTCCGCTGCGCATAATCTTCCAGCTGATCCCTTCCGATTTTACCTAACCCGAAATAATGACTTTGCGGATGAGCAAAATACCAACCGCATACTGAAGCCGGTGGATTCATGGCAAGGCTTTCCGTAAGTTCAATTCCTATATTTTCCGTAACGCTGAGTAGCGAAAAGAGTTTTAATTTTTCGGTATGATCCGGACAGGCAGGATAACCTGGTGCAGGTCGGATACCTTTGTATTGTTCCTTGATCAGATCCTCATTTGATAGAGTTTCATTTTTATCATATCCCCAGTATCCCTTCCTTACCTGTTGATGTAGACATTCCGCGAAGGCTTCTACAAACCGGTCGGCAAGAATCTGCACCATGATTTTATTGTATTCATCATGTTCGGCAGCAAACCGGTCGATGTGCTGACGCGCTCCATGAATGGTCACCGCAAAGGCACCCATATAATCGGATGGGGCTTCTCCATCTCCAAGCGGTGATGTGGCGGCAGCAGGTTTTACGAAATCTGCCAGTGAATAAGAAGGCTGGCCTGCCGCTTTTTTCATTTGCTGACGAAGGGATTCCAATGCAATGGGCCCTTGATCTGACTGTACAATAATAGTATCCCGGTTATTACTTAAGGCAGGCCAGAAACCAATGACGCCCTGGGCAATCAACCATTTTTCAGATATTATTTTATTCATCAGGGCCTTTGCATCCTGGAACAGGCGGGAGGCTTCGACGCCAAAGATTTTATCAGTGAGTACTTCGGGGAACCTGCCGGGCATCTCCCATCCTATAAAAAAGGGCCCCCAGTCTATATACCTGGCAATAGTGGCCAGGTCGTAATCTTTCAGCACGGTAACACCTTCCACAGCTGGCTTAACAGGCACATAATTTTTCCAGTCAAAATATTCCTTCGTGATCACTGCCTCGTTATAAGGAATGATCACTTTGTGTTTTTGCTTATTGAGAAATTGTTCCTTCAGGTCTGCATATTCTTTTTCCGTTTGTTTAAGGTAATTGGATTTAACTTCTTTATTTAAAAGGTTGCTCACCACGGTTACACTTCGGGAAGCATCCAGAACATGTATTACACCCTGTCCGTATTCAGGAGCGATGCGCACGGCGGTGTGGGTGCGCGATGTAGTAGCACCTCCTATAAGTAGCGGCTGATTCATATTGCGCCGCTTCATTTCCCTGGCTATGTGTACCATTTCATCAAGCGATGGGGTGATGAGGCCACTTAGGCCAATGATATCTACTTTTTCTCTTTGCGCAGTTTCTAATATTTTATCTGCAGGCACCATCACTCCCAGGTCTATCACTTCGTAGCCATTACAACCCAGCACTACCCCGACAATATTTTTACCAATGTCGTGCACGTCGCCTTTTACGGTGGCCATCAGCACCTTTGCAGCACCGGCCACTTCCTCATTGACGGTTCCGGCCGCCAGGTGGGCTTTCATGCGTTCCTCTTTTTCTTCTTCAATATAAGGAGTCAGTATCGCCACTGATTTTTTCATGACCCTTGCACTTTTTACTACCTGTGGCAGGAACATTTTTCCACTCCCGAAAAGATCACCCACTACATCCATGCCTGCCATCAGTGGACCTTCAATGACATCTAGCGGCCTGGCATATTTTTGACGGGCTTCTTCTGTATCAGTATCAATATAATCGGTGATCCCATTCACCAGGGCATGTTTCAGCCTTTCCTCCACTGAACCGGTTCTCCATGCATCATCTTTTTTTTCTTCTTCCTTACCTTTCCCTCTTACTTTTTCTGCAAAGGTTACCAGCCTTTCCGTTGCATCCACACGCTTGTTGAGGATCACATCCTCACACAATTCCTTGAGTGTTGGCTCAATTTGGTCGTATACCACCAGCTGTCCTGCATTGACAATGCCCATATCCATTCCCGCTTTAATAGCATAGTAAAGAAAAACGGAATGGATGGCTTCGCGCACGTGGTCGTTGCCGCGGAAAGAAAAGGAAACATTGCTAACACCACCACTAATTTTTGCCAGTGGCATCCTTTGCTTGATGATCCGAGTGGCTTCGATAAAATCCACAGCGTAATTATTGTGTTCTTCGATGCCTGTTGCAATGGCAAAGATGTTGGGATCAAATATGATGTCCTGAGGATCAAACCCCACTTCTTCGGTGAGTATTTTATAAGCTTTGCTGCAAATGGAAATTCTTCTATCAAGGGTGTCAGCCTGACCTTTTTCGTCAAATGCCATAACCACCACTGCCGCGCCATAGGCCTGGCACCTAAAAGCCTGCTCTTTGAATTTTTCTTCTCCTTCCTTCATCGAAATAGAATTCACGATGCACTTCCCCTGCACGCATTTAAGACCCGCTTCGATGATCTCGAACTTGGAGGAGTCAATCATAATGGGAATCCGCGCGATATCAGGTTCGGCCTGTAGCAGGTTGAGGTAAGTTGTCATGGCTTTCACGCCATCCAGCAACGCATCATCCATATTGACATCCAGGATCTGCGCACCATTTTCCACCTGGTGGCGGGCTACAGATAAGGCTTCTTCATATAGGTTTTCCCTGATCAGCCGGGCAAATTTTTTAGAGCCTGTTACATTGGTTCTTTCTCCCACGTTTACAAAATTCGATTCCGGGCGAATGGTCAGAGGTTCCAGACCGGAAAGCTTCAGGTAGGGTTTAATGGTAATTGTTTCGCTCATATGTTTTTAATTACACACACAATGGCATTTCAGAAGTGGTTCAACATGCTTTTCAATTCGTGGGACATCACCTGCCAGGTTTTTATGAATCAGATGTCTCCATAGTCAATTTAACGGGCTATACTTTTTTTACTGAGAAATTTCAAGTAAACAGGTGTCATGGTTTCTTGTTCTTATCAGGCTCATTCATATAAATCACAGTCAAAAAATTAATTCCTGTTAGTAAAGGTTTGTTTAGTCACTATCAGTTCTTCGTCATCCTGATTTTTTTCCACTATAGGCAGTTTTCTTGGGGTAATCTTCCTTACCTGTTCTGCGATATGCCGAATGTGTTCAGGTGTGGTGCCGCAGCATCCACCTACGATATTGACAAAACCTTCTGCAGCCCATTCTTCAATAAAATGTGCAGTTTCTTCCGGCTGTTCATCGTATTCTCCCATGGCGTTAGGAAGACCAGCATTTGGATAAGCCGAAACAAAGCAGGAAGCGATCTGGCTCAATTCCTCGATATGCGGTCGCATTTCCTTTGCACCGAGCGCGCAGTTCAGTCCCACACTCAATGGCTTGGCATGCATGATGGAATTGTAAAAGGCTTCCAGCACTTGTCCACTCAGGGTTCTTCCACTGGCATCGGTTATGGTGCCGCTCAGCATCACCGGCAATTCTTTCTGTTTGGTATCACGAAAATATTTCTTCAATGCGAATATGGCGGCCTTTGCATTCAATGTATCAAAGATGGTTTCGATCAGCAACAGGTCCACTCCTCCATCCACCAGTCCTTTCACCTGTTCGTAATAAGCCTCAACAGCTTCATCGAAAGTGAGGGCGCGGTAACCGGGATTATTCACATCGGGTGACAGGGAGAGTGTTTTGTTCATGGGTCCGATAGCTCCTGCCACAAATTTTTGTTCACCAGATCCTACCATGGACACGGCCTCCCTGGCTATCTGCGCAGCAGCCACGTTGATCTCATAGGCCAGGGCTTCCATTCCATAATCAGCCAGGGATACCCTTTGCGCATTGAAAGTATTGGTTTCAATAATGTCTGCCCCTGCTTCCAGGTAATGGCCATGAATTTCCCTGATGATGTCCGGCCTTGTTAAAGAAAGCAGGTCGTTATTACCCTTGATATCTGAAGGCCAGTTTTTAAACCTTTCACCTCTGTAATCTTCCTCCGTCAATTTGTAACGCTGGATCATAGTGCCCATGGCGCCATCAATGATAAGGATGCGGTGGCTGAGAAGTGTACGTATGTCTGTCATTGGGTGAATAGTGATAAGTGAATATGGAATTACGGATCAAATGAAGGTTGTAACAGCGTAGTAAACGAGGAAGCTTGTGGGAGTTTCGCCGTTTATTAGTTCTGTTATGGCCGAACAATAAACAAATCCGCCTGTATAGGGCAAAAATAAGATAAGGGAGGGAGAAATGGAAATCCGGAATTAGGAAGCAGGTTGATCATCTATCTGCCGTATGATACATAACTATCGATGGGTAAACGGTTTTGCAGGCTTCTTGCCAGTGTCATCTCATCCGCATATTCCAATTCCCCGCCAAAGGCTATTCCACGTGCAATCGTAGTGACGCGCGCCTGTGGAGGGAGCTTTTTCTGAATGTAATAAATGGTGGTATCGCCCTGTATGGTTGGACTCAGTGCAAAAATGACCTCCAGGGTCCCTTCTTTATGCACCCGGGTAACGAGGGTTTCAATATTCAATTGATGGGGTCCAATTCCATCCAGCGGAGAAATAACACCACCCAACACATGATAGGTGCCATTGAATTGCTGGGTGCTTTCCAGGGCAATGACATCACGGATACTTTCCACCACACATACCATGTCCTGCTTTCGCATAGAATTAGAACAAATGGAACAGATATCTGCATCTGCTACATTGTGACATCTCTGGCAGAATTTGATCTCACTTCGCATGCGGCTGATCACGTCACTGAATTGCTGAACTCCTTCTGTGTCTTCTTTCAACAGATGTAGTACAAGCCGCAGTGCGGTTTTTTTGCCAATGCCCGGTAACCTGGCGAATTCATTGACCGCATTTTCAAGAAGGGAAGAGGAGAATTGCATGGAACATAAAGGTACAGAAAGCTAAGATTTGAAGCGATTATCAACTGCCATTTGATTTAAAAAATGCTCACTGTGGTGAATCACCCCTTTTTCAAAGCACGATATCAAATTCATTGTCCCAAGCTGCCTTAATGGTAATGGGTTGCGGCACCGCTTCCACGATCTCGGGTTGCTTTCGTTCCTTATAGAACTTACCAGGGTCCCACTTCCCATTCCCATTTTTATCATATAAAATCCTCAATGAATATTCACCGGGTGGAAAAAGAGTCTGGGTGAAAGTGGCAGACTTTACCGGTACAGAGGTGATGACCTGGTTGTTCTGGACGAATTGCAGGATGGGATTTCTCGACATATTTAGATTGCGAAAGCGGATCACAACGTTTCCATAGTCAGCCAGTTTTTTCGTGGTAATAAAAAGGGTGTCCGTTTTCAATAATTGCCTGCCACCGGTATCAGTAGCAAAATCTTTCTCCAACACCAGGTTATACCTCTTGTTCTCTTTCCATTGGGTATTGATTCGAATCTGTTTTTTCGTAGAGTCCAGTCTTGAAGTAATAGCCGCCGCAGTAAACAAGCTATCGGTAGACACATGAATTTTGGATGAATCAAAATTCTTTAAAGGAACGCTGAAGTTGATCACGTAATCGTTAAGAAGATCTTGCTGGGATTCAGTAGGAACCGTAAAACGGAGGCGCCTTTCGCTGTTGCCTGAACGAGTTGGTAAATTCACCGAGGGGTTGTTGATCCTGGTTTCTTCCCGGTAAGCATACAGCACGATGGAATCTTTGCTTCCTCCAAAAACAGGTTTGTCGTAAAAAGCAAACAATTGGTTTTTCGTCTGGTATCGCCGGGTGATACCAGCATCTCCCAAAATATACAAGGCAAACGTGTCGGCCGGGAGGTGTTTAAAATGGAACCTGCCGTTGCGGTCCAGCTTCACGGCATACATGGGCCTTTCTTTGTTCACTGCTGAATCATTAAAATGGCGGTGAAGGAGGGCTACAAGAGTTGTATCAGTTCCACCTGTTTCTGCCAATACCACACGACCCGACAATTCGAGCGAATCAAGGGCAGTGCCTGTAGAAAATGTATAGGTGAAACCATGAAGCACATTAGTTTCATTGATATCGGCAATAGCGTCGCCAAAATTTAGTACATAAGTGGTATTTTTTTCCAAAGAATCACGGAATCGTACGGTTATTGTCCTGGCCCTGACATCGATATTGGGATTGTTTTGAAAAGTAGGGGTAAAAATTATATTGTTGGATATATTCTGGAGGTCGGCAAGGTATTCATTGAATTGCAGGGTAATGGATTTGCCCCTGAAATTAACCGTGGAATCAGGTGGATTAGCCCTGACCAAAACGGGAGGTAACGTATCTCTGGCACCTCCGGTAGGTGGAATAATGTTTGCGCATCCGATGCCGTTGAATAATCCTATTGTTGAAACAAACATTACCAGGCAAAAAATGAAGGCCTTCCTCATGAAGCAAACATAATTGTTTAGAGGGATGTGCCATCCCGCGAATCGTTAATTTATCAGGGCCTGGTGTCAGTTGTGGAATTATAAGTGTACCCACACCGGAAAATCCTTCTCATTCAGGTAGGTTTAGAATTCTGTACGGATGTGAACTATGGAGGCATGGATTTACTTTCTGGTGAGGGCACCATCAATTTTCAATAAGGCCCTCCACCACATTTATGATAGGTTCTTCGTCTTCGATTTCTGTTTCCAGCAAAGACAAGTACAGTTTATGATCCTTGATAAAATTACACCATTGGCAATCCGGTTTTCCACATCCTGTATAAAAATCATGCGCCTGGATCTTTTCCCACACTTCACTTACCTGTTGTTTCAGATACATTTCCTGTTCCGGACTGATGGCAATGACCTTACTGTCAAATTCATTCTTATCATTGGGTTCCAGGAATAGGAATTCAATATTCAACAACCGCTTGGTCTTTCCTATCTGGTTGTCCTGTAAAATTTTATAAAATACAGCCTGACGCCAATAATTACCGCCCTCGGGTTTTTTAGGAAGGCCTGCCGGGGCAAAATCGTATCGCTTATTACTTTTTTCAAGGCTTCCTGTTTTATAATCCGTGATCACGATGTCGTTTCCCCAATACTGGATCTTGTCAGCAAAACCCTTGAGTGGTATGCCATTGACCACCGCTTCGAGGTGCACTTCTGTACGGATAAAGTCGGAATGCGATGCCTGCGAAAAATAATAATCATGAAATGCATGTAGGCATTTGATTCCATATTCAGTAAAACGCTGCAGGCTTTGGGGAGTGAATACTTCGCGGTGCTGGCTGAGGTGCGTCTGGAAACGCTCAGAAAGGAATTCTTTAGCAGGATACTTTTTATCTTCCATCATTTTGGTATAAAAAGTATTCAACGCATCATGCATACTACTTCCAAATTGGGAGCTTTCACTTACCGCTGAGGGAACGCGGATCAGAGAAGTGTAATAAAACTTAAGCGGGCACTCCAGGTAATTATTGAGCGCTGTTACATTCATTTTGAAATTTGACAACAGCGAATTGATGAAGTCTTCTTCACCTTTTTCAATCAGTGGCCGTTGAGGAAGACCATAACGAAGAAGGCTGTATTTAATTTTCAATTGATCATTTACTGGAAATGGTTCTACCTGAAAAGCTTCCGCTGCATTCATTTCACTTATGAAACGTGAAGCTTCCAGGGCTTTGCCTTCATTGGTACTGCTGGGAAATGATATATACAAGTGTTTCTCCGCTCTTGTAGCAGCCACAAAAAACAAACGCCTTAATTCTTCTTCGGATTCCTGGGGGGTTTCTTTTTCAAATACATTGGGTGGCAGCTTATAACCCTGGCTGAATTTCCTTTTACCTTCCCAGAGGCCGGAATAACAACCCATAAAAAACACGTAGGTGTATTCCAGTCCTTTGCTACCATGACAGGTAAGCAGGTTGACGCCGGATTCATTACCACTGGTTTGAATGAGTGGAATAGAAATGCTGTTCTCTTCCAATAAATGGATCTGTGCGGCCAGACCCTTAAGATCGAGGTCCGGATTGCGCCGGCATTCATCCTGGACATAATCAAAAAAGCCATTGAGTTGACGCATCAGTACCGATGTATCTGTTTGTTTGAGAATGTAGGATAGGATACCGGCTTCATTGATCATTAATTCCAGCCATCGCAACAAGGGAAGGTTCTGGCTTTCTGCGATGAGTTTTTCCAGAAGAAGATGAACGCGGTTCAATTCATCGGTTACTTCATGTCCAGTAAACAATTGCTGATTAGTAGTGGCCACCTGCTCTGCCAGGTAAGTCCTGAGGTTGGATGCTTTATCCTTAGATCGTTTGTTTCCGGTGATCTCATTACAGATCGATGCGATTTTTAAAGGCGGTATTCTGAAAAAATCATAGTGTAACAGGCTGAAGAGGTGTTGTTCACCGCTGTATGGAATCGAGGTTTCAGCAATGACATAATGGAGGAAGGAAAGTAGTTTGCTGATGAAATGCTGCTTCAGAAGGTTGACGGAACGTTTCACATATACGGGCACGTTCTGTAATTGAAGAAATTTCTGTAATTCATCCCCTGTTTTATGTTCTTTATAGATCACCGCAATGCATCCAGGTTTCACACCGTCCTCTACGAGATTTTTAATTTCTTCGGCCACCAGAATATTTTCTTCAAATTCATTAGCTACCACGCGTACCACAGGGGCAATATCTAAATTTTTGTATTCTTCACGGGCCGCAGTAAGCACTTTGGGATACTCTTTGAATTCATTGGAGAGTCGTTGTGTATTATTTCCTATCAGGTGTTGTGCTGCATTGAGAATAGGCTGCACGCTGCGGTAATTCTGGGTGAGCACAACCTTCAGGATTTCAGATTCGTATTTTTTGGCCAGCGACATCATGTTTTCCATATTGGCACCCTGGAAACGGTAAATGCTCTGGTCATCATCGCCCACCACAAAAATATTAGGATTATGTTCCCAGAAGGAAACGAGTAATTCCACCAACCTGTTTTGTGACCCGCTGGTATCCTGGTATTCATCTACCAGGATGAACTGGAACTGTTCCTGGTAGCCGGCCAGGACATCAGGATTTT
>JANLYU010000033.1:0-4515 GCA_031365785.1 Flavisolibacter sp.
GGGTACGTCCCTTCCTGCTCGATCGGGTTCTGCGTCGCCAGGACGAAGAACGGCTTCGGCAACGGGTGCGTCGTCCCGGCGACGGTGACGTGTCGCTCGGCCATCGCTTCGAGCAGCGCGGATTGCGTCCGCGGGGTGGCCCGGTTGATCTCGTCGGCGAGCAGCAGGTTGGCGAACAGCGGCCCTTGCTGGTAGCGGAACACCAGATGTCATCTGGTCTGCCGACCAGGTAAGGGGTCTGGGTTATATTATTAATAGTGGTGAAGGTGGAGATCAGACACAACCTCTTTATGATTTCATGAAAAATAAAGTGGGCCCTTCACTAAATGTCGATGAAAAGTCGGAGGTGCGTGTTGCTTTCCCGGCCCACCTGACCATTCCGGTGGATGTCAACTATGTGAGAAGCGCAGGCCTGGTAAATGCCGGTGATTCGGTTCTTTCCCAGATACAGATCGATGTACCTGCCAGTAAAAATTTCTTTTCACTCGACCAGTTGACCATGTTAAATGTGCTGGCAGCATCCAATTGGAGAAGACCCATATGTTTCACCTCTCCTTACGGAGAGATTGGATTCAGTCCTTACCTCAGACAGGTTGGTTTAATCTACCAGCTCGTACCGGTAAAAGTCGACCGCCGCGATATGGATATCAACAGGACAGACAGCCTGTTACTCAAAGAATTCAGGTCAGGTGGAGCTTCCAAAACCGGCATTTATTTCGATGAAGAGAACAGGCGCCACCTGTTATCTATCAGGCAAACCTATGCCATCGCTGCGTTGAATCTTGCGGAAGAAGGACGCAAGCCGGAAGCGCTGGAACTGCTCAAAAAATCTGAAAGTCTCATGATACCACAGGCTTTGCCTTACGCCATGGTAAGCGCGAGGGGGTTCAGATCCAACTTTCATAATTTTATTTCCATGCTCTATCTGCAGGCGGCTTATAAAACTGGCTACATGGAACTGTATAATAAACTAAAAGTGGCTATGCGAAAAGACCTGGTGGAACAGAAAGCCTATTACAAATACCTGAAAGACGACAAACCGGAATACTATTCCTCGTTTGCCAATGATGATGAATCTTGCGACCAGTTGCTCGCCAACCTGGACGCGATGGAACAGGATCTGAAACCAAAAACCATAGTGACAGAAAATCCGAATCGGAAAAAAGATTCGGCAGACACGACAAAAAAGCAATAAATGATAAAAAAACCCTCGCTTGAAGAGGGTTTTTTTCTTAACGATGTCAGCTGAACAAACAAGCATAATTATTGTTAGATTGTAATTACTATGAAAGGTTTTAATTTTTCAAAATTTGATCCCAACGCAAACGGAAAATCAAAATTTGAGCAGTTGCTGGACCTGCTGATGCAATTGCTTACCTACACCAATGGTGATATTGGCGAAGCGCTACAATGGCTAAACCAACTGGACCAAGAATACAAGCTATCAAATGATGAATATGGGATGGGCGACTTTATTGATGACCTGAAAGACAAAGGGTTTATCACCGAAAGTGAAGATAAAAGCGAAATCAAGATCACACCAAAGACGGAACAGGGCATCAGAAAAAAAAGCCTGGAAGAAATTTTTGGCAAACTTAAAAAAACAAAAAGCGGGGACCACCAGACTTTTAAACCCGGACAGGGAGATGAAGTAAGCCCGGACAGCAGGCCCTTCCAGTTTGGTGACATGCTGGAACAGATTGATTTCACCGAATCCATTCGCAATGCGCAGATCAACCATGGCCTGGATTCCTTTACTATGCAGGAAGACGATTTGCAGATTCATGAAACCGATTTCAAATCTCAAACTTCCACCGTACTGATGATCGACATATCGCATTCCATGATCCTGTACGGCGAAGACAGAATTACACCCGCCAAGAAAGTAGCCATGGCACTGAGTGAGTTGATCACCACCAAATATCCAAAGGATACGTTAGATATAGTTGTGTTTGGAAATGACGCGTGGCCCGTGGAGATCAAGGACCTCCCCTACTTACAGGTAGGCCCTTATCATACGAATACGGTGGCCGGACTGGAACTGGCAATGGATCTGTTGCGGCGTAGAAAAAACCCAAATAAACAGATCTTCATGATCACTGATGGAAAACCTACCTGCCTCAAAATTGGAAAGCGGTATTACAAAAATAGTTTTGGTTTGGACAGGAAAGTCACCAGCCGTTGTTTGAACCTGGCTGCGCAGTGTAAGAAATTGAAAATACCAATCACCACGTTTATGATCGCTACCGACCCGTACCTGCAACGGTTTGTACAGGAATTTACCGAAACCAATAACGGAAAGGCCTACTTCGCAAGTCTTGACCGTCTTGGTGCATTTATATTCAGGGATTTTGAAAGTGGAAAACGGAAAACAGTTTACTGACACCGTTCAGATGGATGCGCAGTGCCAACACCGTAGATCTCAACCATTGTAAAATTATCAACTCATCGAACCAGGATAAGTTGGATGAAAGATGAATGGAAAATTCATTTCATTGGACACTATAGCCTGGTTCAGACAAAAAAGAAAAATGGATATCAAAAGAATCAATACCATTGGAGAATTAAAAGAAGCTGGTTATCAGCCTCGAAGCATCAAGGAAGAATTGAGAGCCAACCTGATTAAAAAACTGAAAAATAAAGAAGAAACTTTCAGTGGTATCATCGGTTATGAAGACACGGTGATTCCAGATGTGGAAAGAGCGTTGCTGAGCAAGCACAATATTCTGTTGCTTGGTTTGCGTGGACAGGCGAAAACCAGAATGGCCAGGCAAATGACGGAACTGTTGGATGAATATATTCCGTTCGTAACCGGAAGCGAGATCAATGATGATCCGATGCAACCCATTTCCAAATGGGCTCGTGACCTGATCAAAGAAAAGGGGGATGATACACCTATTGAATGGATGCACCGCAGTCAGCGGTACGGCGAAAAGCTGGCTACGCCTGACGTTAGCGTGGCGGACCTCATTGGAGACATTGATCCGATCAAGGCAGCTAACCTTCGCCTGAGTTTCGCAGATGAGAGAGTGATCCATTACGGCATCATTCCAAAAAGCAACCGTAGCATATTTGTGATCAATGAACTGCCTGACCTACAGGCAAGGATTCAGGTGGCGCTATTTAATATTCTGGAAGAAGGAGATGTGCAGATACGTGGTTTTAAATTAAGACTGCCTCTGGATATCTTATTTGTATTCACTGCTAACCCGGAAGATTATACCAACCGTGGATCTATCGTTACACCCCTTAAGGACAGGATAGAAAGTCAGATTCTGACCCATTATCCCAAATCACTCGAAAATGCGCTCGCCATCACGGAACAGGAAGCAGACCTTGCGGTTGACCAAAAAGCAATGGTATCTGTAAGTGACCTGGTAAAACGACTTATCGAGCAAGTGGCATTTGAAGCCAGGGCCAGTGAACTTGTTGACAAGAAAAGTGGCGTCAGCGCCCGCCTCACCATTTCTGCATTTGAAAACGCAGTGAGTGCAGCCGAAAGGAGGTCTATCATTAACAAGGAAAAACAAACGCAGGTGTGGATCAGTGACCTGGTAGGCATCATACCATCCATTACCGGTAAGATTGAATTGGTGTATGAAGGAGAGCAGGAAGGTCCTTACCAGGTAGCGATGAATCTGGTGGACAGGTCTATCCGTTCCCAGTTCATTCAATATTTCCCGAACCCCGAATCAATGAAAAAACGTTCTTCTAAAAAAGGAGAAGCGCCTCAGGTGGCAGACAATCCCTACCGGTCTGTTATTAACTGGTTTGATAAGGGCAATCATATCAATTTGCTTTTTGGAACAACCGACAAGGAAAAGATTGTCCAGTTATATAAAGTAGATGGTTTGTATCCACTGGTCAAAAAGCATTTTCCTCATGCCAATGAAAAAGAAAGTTCCCTGTTGATGGAATTTATCTTACATGGTTTATCATCTTATTCATTGATCAGTAAAAAAATACTGGAAACCTCCATTGAGTTCAAGGACCTGATGGGAAGCATGCTGAATATTCAGTCATCTGCTGCATATGAAGAAGACGAGGAAGATTTTAATTGATTGTGTTCAGTGTTAAATGCTAAGAATTCTACTATTATTAATTAACATGTTTGATATCAATTTAACATTTATCATTTAAAATTCAACATAGCTCATAATACATCTAACATTTAAAAATTCAAAATATATTCACCTCCCTTTCCAGCCTGATGCCAAATTTTTCATACACTGAATGGAGGATGGCTTCACTTAAATCAAACACTTCCATTCCGGTAGCCTGCCCATAATTCACCAGCACGAGTGCCTGTTTGGAATAGCAGCCCGCATCGCCCTTCCGGTAGCCCTTCCAGCCACACTGTTCTATCATCCATCCCGCTGCCAGCTTGGTTTGTAAATCTCCCGCAGTGAAACCAATGATGCCAGGATACCGGGTTTTCAATTCCATAAATTGCGATGTGGGCACCAGGGGGTTTTTGAAAAAGCTGCCTGCATTACCCAAAACTTTCGGATCAGG
>JANLYU010000081.1:0-3172 GCA_031365785.1 Flavisolibacter sp.
ATACAATAAGGATTATTAAATGTGAAATGTGAAATGTGAGATTTGAAATATACGATATACAACATACGACATACGATGTACTTTTAGCGTTGTGATCGAGGTTAAGGTATGTAATTTATTAAAGGAAATAATTCATTTATATTACCTATCAATAAAAAAAACCCTGATAGTCTAGTTTATTTATTAATGACATTTACACTAACAGATAGCATAATTAAGCTAAATGATCCTGCGACACTTCCATTTGGTCCTATACCTAAAAATGTTAAACTCAAAGAAATAAACCTAAAATATTTAGAAAAATAAGATTTCTTCCCCGACGAGTTGCCCCACAAAATTTTGGGAAGTTAAACCTTCAGTATCACCGTGCGACTCGTAGACTTTACGTTAAGTTTTTTGCAGACGAGTACCCCGCGAGTGTTTGTATTCGAAAATGCTGAAATACTGCGGGAGACTCGTCTGGAAAGGAATATGGAAATGCTTGATCTAAAGTGCAGAGACTCGTGGAAGAAAAACTAGTTCCCGCAAAACCTGGATTATTGTAATGCAGCCGTACGGTATCCCACAATGTTCCCGGATTTAGTGTTTTGTATCAATGCAGCCAGAAAATATTGCATAAGGATTTTTTACAGGCAAATTGAACAAGGTGAAATTTTTATTCTCAGTCAGCACAAAAAATTCTTTTACCACATTTACATGCATCAATTCCTTTCCCGCGTTTTCACCCCTTTTTACCTTTGTTGAAGCTTGTTTTTGAACCAGTGCTATCAACACCATTTCTCCCTTTACCAGCTTTATATTTTTAATGGAAGCTATAATTTTTCCATTCGTGTTTATTTTGGCATCTAATTCGAAACTTTTATTTTCTTCCACTGATGAACTAATCACTGCATCCATCTGGTTCCTGCCTTACCCTACAAATTCTTTCCTCCATTCACGACAGCG
This sequence comes from Flavisolibacter sp., assembly GCA_031365785.1. Lineage (GTDB taxonomy): Bacteria > Bacteroidota > Bacteroidia > Chitinophagales > Chitinophagaceae > Flavisolibacter. The sequence continues at coordinate 946 of JANLYU010000081.1, forward strand.
TGGGGGGTGTAAATGGAAGAAAGATTAAAAATGCCAGCACAATAATTTGTCTTTCAGTATGGCCTGCATGACAGTAAGGATCTTTCCAGCCCTACCGGTCCCAGTAGTCCACATGGTAAGCAAGTACCAACGCATTCTTTCCAGAATTTATTTTTCAGTTTCCAGGAGGAGTTGGTGAGCGGGCGGACAACTGGAACATCCCTGAGTCGTGAACAGTTCAAGGAGCGTAAAGCCGTTACCAGCGAGGACTTTGGCTGGTACTTTATTTGAGTGATGATTGAAAAAAGCAGAGAATAGAAGGATGGAAATAAAAATTACCATAAAGAAATTTACCAATTGCATCACCTTTCGGAAAAAATACTTGAATTAAGATCTTAATAAAATTGCACCCAAAGATGATCAGCGAACAGAAGTGAAATCGTGAGCAGATAGGTTCCACCTGCGTTCCATCCTGGAAGTTTCACGATCTTTATCACCTATGACCCGTAAAGAAAGGATCTTATTATTGCTTTTATCAGCCATCAACTTCACGCATATCCTTGATTTCATGATCATGATGCCATTGGGTAATTACCTGATGCCTTATTTCAAAATTTCTCCCAGACAATTTACTTTCCTGGTAGCTGCTTATACCCTGAGTGCTGCATTTTCAGGTTTTATTGCTGCCTTTTTTGTAGACGGGTTTGACAGAAAAAAAGTATTATTAATAGGATATGCAGGTTTTCTGGTAGGCACACTGGCATGCGGCTTTGCGCCGTCGTATCACTTATTGCTGGCTGCCCGCTTACTGGCCGGGCTGTTTGGTGGACTCATTGGAGCTCAGGTACTGTCTATAGTTTCAGATGTATTTGAATATTCACGAAGAGGCGCAGCAATGGGGGCTGTGATGTCTTCGTTTTCCATTGCTTCCACTTTTGGTGTTCCATTTGCCCTGTACCTGGCCAATATCTTTTCCTGGCATGCTCCTTTCATCCTGGTCGGATCGCTGGGTGTTGTGATCATTCCTCTGATCATGAAGTTTGTACCTGCTATGAATAGTCATATTGAAAAGCACCAGGAGCACCTTAGAAAAACAGACATCCTGAAAGACATTTTGAAAAATCCCAGGCAAAGAATGGCCTTGTTATTTTCCGGAATGATTATGATGGGACACTTTCTCATCGTTCCTTTTATCAATCCATTTATGGAATTCAATAACCACTATTCAAAAAAACAAACTCCCATGATCTACCTCGTAGGAGGAATCGCCGCCTTTTTTGCAGCTTCTATTTTAGGGAAATGGGCAGACAGGTATGGGAAGTTAAAAGTATTTACTATTTGTGTGTTGCTTTCCCTGCCCCTGGTAGTCATCATCACCCAGTTGCCACCCATTTATTTTCCGGTTGTTCTAACGTTTTTTGCTATGTGGTTCATACTGGGCACTGGCCGGGGCGTCACGGCGCAGGCCATGGTCAGTAATGTAGTTGACCCGCAGAAACGTGGAAGTTTTATGAGCTTTAACAGCAGCATCCAGCAGTTGGGAACCACTGTTGCTTCACTTCTTGCAGGATTTATTGTTATTAAAGGCAAGGGCGGAGAAATTTATCGTTACGAGTGGCTGGGTTATGTAAGTGTTTTTATTCTGGCTCTATGCATTGCGATTGGGCACAGAATATTCAAAAAAGCTGATGAAAATAAGGCTGCTGTGGAAGACAACACATCATCCCAGATCAACATTCTGGCAAAGGAGTTATAGCAACCTGAAAACTGGATATTGTAAGTGTGCTGTTTCATAGTATGGCGAATGCTGGAATACAAAATTCAGCTGGGCGCCTGCATTGGCGGCAAATGCTGTATCTATAGATTTTCGTTTTTCCAGTTGTTCACGCACATCCGGACGGGTTCTTAAATAGGAAGCGGCAACATCTTCAAAATGATAATCTGAATAACCCTCTTTTTGTCCAAGTACAGGATCAAAAAAATTCCAGGCAAAATAACTATCTTCTGCCTGCGGCTCTAGCGTTTCAATAATAAACCGGTTGGCGGGCTGGTTCATGGAAATATAATAATCTCCTTTGTGAAACAAAATTGTTTTTAAACTTTTAGATAACTGAACCGAGGAATTCAGGTGATGCCCTTCGAACTGCCGGGGAGCAGCCTGGTAACTTTCAATTTTATATGCTTCCACTTCAAGGGATGAATCCTTTGTCAGACGGCGCAGCTGAACATGATTGGCTTGCAATCTTTC
>JANLYU010000100.1:0-6596 GCA_031365785.1 Flavisolibacter sp.
CCTACGGATAATTATTTTGCCGCATTGAATGCTGCCGTCTTCAGCGATGGGTCATTTTGTTACATTCCAAAAGGGGTTCGTTGTCCTATGGAACTTTCCACGTACTTCCGTATTAATGCTGAAAATACAGGTCAGTTCGAAAGAACGCTGATTATAGCAGAGGCAGGCAGTTACGTAAGTTACCTGGAGGGTTGCACCGCGCCTATGAGGGATGAAAATCAGCTTCATGCTGCGGTGGTGGAACTGATCGCGATGGATGACGCGGAAATCAAATATTCGACGGTTCAAAACTGGTATCCCGGCGACAAGGAAGGAAAAGGTGGCATCTTCAATTTTGTTACCAAGCGGGGTATCTGCAAGGGAACGAATTCCAAAATATCATGGACGCAGGTGGAAACAGGTTCCGCCATTACCTGGAAGTATCCAAGCGTCATTTTGAAAGGCGACAACTCCACCGGTGAGTTTTATTCGGTAGCGGTAACCAATAATTTCCAGCAGGCCGACACGGGTACCAAAATGATGCACCTTGGAAAAAATACCAAAAGCAGGATCGTGTCAAAAGGCATATCCGCAGGATTTAGCAATAACAGTTACCGCGGCCTGGTGCACATTGGAAAAAATGCTTCGAATTCGAGGAACTTTTCCCAATGCGATTCTCTTTTGTTAGGAGATCAGTGTGGCGCTCATACATTTCCATACATTGAAGTAAAAAATAATTCTGCCCAGGTAGAACATGAAGCCACTACCTCTAAAATTGGAGAAGACCAGATCTTTTATTGCAACCAGCGTGGCATTGATACCGAAACCGCGGTGGCGCTGATCATCAATGGGTTTGCCAAAGAAGTGATGAACCAGTTGCCCATGGAATTTGCCGTGGAAGCGCAAAAATTACTTGCTATCAGCCTGGAAGGAAGCGTGGGGTAGGGATATGAGTGGTGAGTTCTATGGACCATGGCCATTGGACCATGGTATCTTTAAACAAACGATAAATAAACATACATGTTATCTATAAAGAATTTACATGCTGGCATCGAAGGAAAAAAGATTTTAAAAGGCATTCACCTTGAGATTAGGCCAGGTGAGGTACATGCCATCATGGGACCGAATGGTTCAGGTAAAAGTACACTCGCTTCTGTTTTGGCCGGGAGGGCTGATTATGAAGTATTGGAAGGTTCTGTAGAGTTCCTGGGAAAGAACCTTTTAGAATTGTCACCTGAAAAAAGAGCTGGTGAGGGTTTGTTCCTTGCCTTCCAGTACCCCATTGAAATTGCCGGTTTAACCACCACCAATTTTATAAAAGCAGCGGTCAATGAAGTGAGGAAATACCGCGGAGAAACGCCGTTGGATGCCGTTCAGTTTCTCAAGCTCATGAAAGAAAAAATGGCGGTGATGAACATCGATCAGTCACTTCTTAGCCGGTCATTAAATGAGGGATTTTCAGGGGGAGAGAAAAAACGCAATGAAATTTTCCAGATGGCGATGCTTCAGCCAAAACTGGCCATTCTGGATGAAACTGATTCAGGGTTGGATATCGATGCCATTAGGATCGTATCAAATGGCGTGAATAAATTAAGGAATAAGGACAATGCGGTTCTTGTAGTGACACACTACCAGCGCCTGCTCGATTACATTGTTCCCGACTTCGTGCATGTTTTGTATAACGGCAGAATTGTAAAATCAGGAACAAAAGAACTGGCGCTGGAGCTGGAAGAAAGAGGGTATGATTTTATAAAAAACGGCGTTCATGAAGGTCAGGAGGTTTAATTCAACGTCATCGCTCAATTGTAGTAATGAATACACTAGAAAATATTAAAAAAGAATTCCATCAACTGCAGAGAAATAATGGAACCAGTCCGCTGACTTCTCTGGAAAACCTTGCTTTTGATGTGTTTAGCAGGATGGGTATTCCTACGGCCAAGCACGAAGAATGGAAGTATACCCGCATCAGTAATCTATTCAATAAGGAATATGAATTTATTACCGGAAAGGCCACGAGTTCAATTTCTGAAGTGGAGCTCAATGACATCCGGCTCCCCGGCTATGAGGAGGCCAACGAACTCTTTTTCATCAATGGTATTTTTTCACCTTCACTATCTGTGTTGCGATCACCGGAATTAATTGTTTTATCGCTAGATGAAGCCACCCAGGGTAGTTATGCGGATATCATTTCAAATCACCTGGGCCACAGCAGCCATTATATAAAGGACGGCATCCATGCACTGAATACCGCGTTTGTACAAAAAGGTGTGTTTATTCATGTTCCCAAAGGGCAGGTTACTGAACACCCCGTGTACCTGTACTTTATAACAGACGCCAGGACAGTGAATGTTTTTTCACAGCCCAGAAACCTGGTTCATATTGCCGAAGCAGCAGAAGTTCAATTGGTTGAAACCTATGCCACCCTGGGGAGTTCTGAAAGCTTCTCCAACCAGGTAATTGAAATCATTGTTGAGAAAGGGGCCCTGGTAGGTTATTATAAAATACAGAATGATGTGTCGGATGCCAACCAGGTGAATACCACCCACTTCCGGATGATTGGTAAAAGCAGCATGCATGCGGTGACCATTTCTTTGAACGGGGGAATTGTCCGGAATAATCTGACCATTGCTCTTGAAGCTGAGCACAGTGAAGCGCATTTGTATGGCCTGTATTTTCTAAAAGGGAGCAGCCATGTCGACAACCACACTACTGTAGATCACGCCCGGCCAAATTGCCAGAGCAATGAATTGTATAAAGGCATTATCAACGATGCTGCCGGTGCGGTTTTCAATGGTAAAATTTTGGTGCAGCCCCACGCACAGAAAACAAATGCCTACCAATCCAATAAAAATATTTTACTTTCTGAAACAGCTTCTGTATATACAAAGCCTCAACTTGAAATTTTTGCAGATGATGTGAAATGTTCTCACGGATGTACCATCGGACGCCTGGATGAAGAAGGGTTGTTCTATTTGCGTTCCAGGGGGATTAGTGAAAAAATTGCGCGGTCTTTACTTGTTCATGCTTTTGCTGTAGAGGTGCTGGAACATATAAAATTAATTCCCATTCGCAATTATGTAAATCAACTGATTTCAGAAAGATTAGAATTTAATATAGCATGATTCCCACGCAGGCCATAATCAAGGATATTGATGTGCATGCCATCAGGCAGCAATTTCCGGTGTTGAGCAGGATGGTCAAAAATCATCCTCTGGTTTATTTGGATAATGCAGCCACTACTCAGAAGCCGCAAGTGGTATTGGATGCGCTCCTTCAATATTACAGTTCTTACAATGCCAATATTCACCGCGGGATCCATTCTCTGGCAGAAGAAGCTACAAGGGCTTATGAAGCTTCACGTGATACGGTACAGGAATTTATACATGCGGAAAGCAGGGAAGAGATTCTGTTTACAAAAGGGACAACAGAAGGGATCAACCTCGTAGCCCAGACCTGGGGCAGGCAACATATCCAGTCTGGTGATGAGATCCTGATCTCGACCATGGAACATCATTCCAATATTGTTCCCTGGCACCTGCTGTGCCTTGAAAAAGGTGCTGTTCTGAAAGTAATTCCGATCAATGAGCAGGGTGAATTAGAGTTAGATGCTTATGAAAACCTGTTGAGCACGAAAACTAAAATTGTTTCCATAGTTCATGTTTCCAATGCGCTCGGTACCATCAACCCGGTGAAGAAAATGATCGATATGGCGCATCAGGCAGGCGCGGTAGTGCTGGTTGATGGAGCCCAGTCTTCCGTTCACCTTGATATTGATGTACAGGATTTGGATTGTGATTTTTTTGCATTTTCTTCTCATAAATTATATGGACCCACAGGTATTGGAGTATTATATGGTAAAAAAAACCTTTTGGAAGCGATGCCTGTTTACCAGGGTGGGGGGGAGATGATCAAAACAGTAGGTTTTAACAGCATTACCTTCAACGACCTTCCTTATAAATTTGAAGCCGGCACACCTAATATAGCGGATACCATTGCTTTCAAGTCTGCTTTGGATTTTATCAATGAAGTGGGTAAAGACAAGATCCGCAGACATGAAAATAAACTTCTCCATTATGCTACTGAAAAACTGGAAGAGATCCCCAATCTGAAGATCATTGGAAAAGCCAGGCAAAAAGTCAGTGTAGTTTCATTTATTATAGGTTCCATTCATCCACAGGATTTAGGAATTCTCCTGGACAATAAAGGAATTGCTGTTCGAACAGGACATCACTGCGCTCAGCCCCTGATGGATCACTATGGCATACCCGGAACCACAAGGGCTTCATTTGCCATGTATAATACTATGGAAGAAATAGATGAATTGATTAAAGGGCTTCAGAAAGCTATTAAAATGCTGTTATAGGAATGAAAACAGTCAAGGCTATTGAAGATATTGAAAGTGAGATTGTCGAGGAATTCGCCTTGTTTGATTCATGGGATGACAAATATGAATACATCATTGATCTGGGTAAAAAACTACTTCCTTTGGATCCGAAGTTCAAACTGGATGAAAATAAAGTAAGGGGATGCCAGTCCAGCGTTTGGCTGGTTGCCAATGAAGAATCAGGAAGGATATTTTATAGAGCGGAAAGCGATGCGGTTATTGTGAAGGGTCTGATCAGTATGCTGGTACGGGTTTTATCCGGTCAAACTCCTGAAGCTATCATTAACGCCCGACTGGATTTTATTAAAGACATTGGAATGATGACCCACCTGGCTCAAACACGTTCCAATGGTTTGCTGTCCATGGTGAAACAAATGAAACATTATGCTCTAGCCTATCAATTTAAAAATGCAGGTCAGTCAACATGAATACGGAAGCATTAAAGGAAAAAGTATTGGAATGTATCCAAACCATTTTTGATCCGGAAATACCGGTGAACATACATGAACTGGGTTTGATTTACGCTATTGATATTATGCCCATCAACAATGTTCAGATCACCATGACGTTGACTGCTCCAAGTTGTCCTGCAGCACAGTCATTACCGATTGAGGTAGATCAGAAGGTTAGAAAAATCGAGGGCGTTAATGATGTATATGTTACTGTTACATGGGATCCACCCTGGAATAAAACGATGATGTCAGAAGCTGCTCAGCTCGAACTGGGCATGTTATAAAGAAAAAATTATGAAAATCACAGCCCAGGAAGAATACGGTTTGCGCATACTGATTCGTATAGCTGCCTGCCACCATCATGATGGCATGAGTATCCCTCAACTGAGCGAAGCGGAAGGGATTAGCAGTCACTATGTGGCCAAACTGACCCGCATACTTAGAATGGGTGGTATGATCAACAGTACACCCGGCTACAAAGGGGGATATGTTCTGGCAAAGCCTGCTGAAGAAATCATCATCAATACTGTCCTGAAGACTCTGGGTGGAACTTTATTTGACAAGGAATTCTGCGGATCGCATGCGGGGGCTTTAAAATTATGTACCCATTCTGTGGATTGTTCCTCACGGTCCATGTGGCAAATGGTACAATATATACTCGACCAGTTCCTGGATAAAGTAACCCTTCACGACCTGGTCAATCCTGAGTTGAAGTCAGTGGCCATCTTTGACCGTTTGGTAGAAGAAAACAAGGCTTCTTTGAAAAACAGCCTTGTCTAATTCTATCCTGTTGTGGCCCTTTGGGAAGTGTTTTCAGCTTTCTACTGCGCTTTCTGCCTTTTCTCCATTTTCCACAATGTCTCCAGACTTAAAAAGAACATTTTTCATAATAGTTCTCCATTTATCTTTTTTACGCAACAGAAATTCCAAATCCATAGCAAAATGAATAAATTCTTCTTTTTGAGTATTGATCATTATTTTTTTAGCGTCACTATCTTTTTCTACTGATATTCTTTGTTCATACCAGTCAATAGCTTCTGCTTCCTCAATCATAGATTTAATCATTCGTGCAAAAGTTCTTACTTCTTGTTTCAATTCTTCCGGAGGTTCATGATACTGATCAAATCCCATATTTATTAATTTAAGAATAAAGGTAAGCTTTGGACAGCCTACCCAGCAGGATCGGAAATTTTGTAACCAGTTCAAGCCGAAAGGAAGCACCGTGGTCCATAACTGGCTTCCTTGGTTTATTGAATTCCATCACATGCTCAGCCATGACTCTATTATTAGTGTTTGGATCATAATGAGTCTATGATCTTGGATCTTCTAACTAATAAAGTGTTCTGAATTTTTTCTATCTGTGATTAATTCGTTTTCTTTATCACTTCATAGATTATATGGAATGAAAGTCAGCCAAAATATTTCACCTTCTTTGAATTTACCCCTTTCATCGCTTCGCATTTATGTGCTCATTCCACAGGTTGAATCGGAGGATCCGAACATTCAATATTATTATGATTTTTCACATAGCCATGGCGAATACAGTCAGATTTTTGACCAAATGAAAATAGACTGGGAGTGGCAACCAGTTACGCTGGAAAATTACCGTTCAGTTATTGACGGAATAGCGGCTTCTTCCAATGGAAAGAAGCCTTTATTCTTTAACCTCTGCGATGGGGATGAGATCAATGGTTCGGCTGGAATTTCCGTCATTCATTATCTCCATGCCAAAAGCCTTTATTATACTGGAGCTGGCGCAGATTTTTATAACATCACCACTT
>JANLYU010000119.1:0-2213 GCA_031365785.1 Flavisolibacter sp.
TCAACGAACTGGATCATCTAGGCTATAGTATCTACACGGGTAATCTGAAAATGTACCTTGAAAATACCTACAGCACCACCTACCGGCCCATGATCAGAAAAACCGGAATGAGAGACGCCGTGATTTATGATATGGGAATGGATTCTTTCGTCCCTAATTTACCGCAATGGTTATTTTTAATCGTGGTTTTGGTAGTTACATTTTATGCGTTTCGTAGAAGTTATTCTTTAATTCCAGTTCTGGGTTTAATCAGTTGTTTTTACCTCATGGCCCAGGAAAGTCATACCAACTGGTACCGCTTTTTAATCTGGCTGGTCATTGGGTTAGTCATTTATTTCCTTTACAGCCGTCACCATAGCAAGCTGTCTTCTACCTAACAGGAATGAACTATCTGCATTGGTGTAAATTTGTATGATGAAGTTTCAGGTAGGTGATATAGTGTTGGTGCTCCATTCCAATGAGGAGGGTGAAATTATTGAAATCATCAACGAAAAAATGGTCATGGTGGATGTTCAGGGAATTCAATTTCCTGCCTATACGGATCAGCTCGACTTTCCATATTTCAAACGCTTTTCAGAAAAAAAACTATTCCCTAAGACCAGTGAAAAAAAGTATGCTGAAGACATTAAAAAAGAAAAGAATACACCGCATAAAGTAGTGGATGGAGTTTGGGTGTCTTTTTTACCAGTTCTGGATGCAGATGAATTTGGTGACGATGTGGTAGAAGAAATAAAGGTGCACCTGGTCAATCGTACTTACCAGTCATTTAAATTTTTCTACCGCCTCCATTTCTTTGGACAATCCGAATTTGAATTGAAGAACGAAATTCATCCTTTCACTGATTTTTATCTGCATAATGTTCCTTTCACGGACATGAGTGATAGTCCCTTATTTACTTTTGAATTTTCACTTTTACAACCGGACAAAACAAAGGCGGATTTTTATGAAGCGTCCATCAGGTTAAAGCCTAAACAGATATTTGATCAGATTGAAAAGATCCGGGTGAAAGGTGAGGCTACTTTTTCATACAGGTTATTTGAAACCTATCCTATCAAGTCCGAACCAGAAATTCCAGGTATTGAACATCCTGTATCAAAGGGTGTTAAAATGTATAATTTAAAAGAAGCCAGAAAATATTTGCCCCCGCCTCGATCAGTAATTGATCTTCACATTGAAAAGTTGTCCAACGACTGGCAACATCTAAGTAATTCCCAGATCCTGGATATCCAGTTAAAAGAGTTTGAAAAATGGTATGATCTTTCACTGGCTCATTTTCAATCCAGCCTGATCGTGATCCATGGCGTAGGAACTGGCAGGCTTAGGGATGAAGTTCACGACCTGCTTCGTCTCAAACAAGAAGTCAAATCTTTTGTAAACCAATATCATCCATCCTTTGGCTATGGCGCCACTGAAATTTTTTTTCAATATGGAAAAAAACCAAATTAAATGACTTGCTGAAGCGAATGGTTTACACCCAGGATCAATTTATCTTTGTCAGGCTGCAGGCCGTGCTATCGCGGCCACTTGTGGACGAGGAAAGTCCGGACAGCATAGAGCAACGTACCGGTTAACAACCGGCTTTACTTAGGTAAACGAGATAGTGCCACAGAAAATAACTGCCATGCTTGCATGGTAAAGGTGAAAACGTAGGGTAAGAGCCTACGGCTATTGTAAGTAATTACAACAGGGGGTAAACCTTGCGTGCTGAAATGCCAAATATACCATTGTTCAGGGCTGCTCGCCCTATTTGCAGGCAACTGTAAAGCAATGGGTGGGTAGGCAGATTCATCCTGGCAGTAATGCCAGGAGTAGATAAATGATAGCAACCGCTTTGGCGGTCACAGAATCCGGCTTACAGGCCTGCAGTTTTTATATGAAAATAAAGGGTAATAGATCTGATGATTTGCAAAGCATGTATCAGGTGAAGGAGGTCATTCCGTCCAACTTTTAACCTTGATTAACTTTTGTTAGATTTATCTTCAACATCAATAAAATGACAAGCATGAAAAAATTAATGATTCTGGCATCTTTATGTACAATTTTATATATATCAAAAGCTGATGCCCAACAACCAGGTGGGGGAGATCCTGCAGCTATGATGCAACGTTATAAAGATCATATTAAACGAGAATTGATTGAAAAATCAAAGATTACAGATGTGGAAGCCGATAAGGTGATTGATATTACCTTTGGATACCGAAGCAAAATGCGTG
>JANLYU010000144.1:0-3048 GCA_031365785.1 Flavisolibacter sp.
ATCTAAGTATTTGTTCTCTGTCCAGTTCTGGAAATAGTTGAAAAAAATGGAATCAAAATTTATTCTTCTACCCAGGGTCCTACAGCGGTTCAAAGACATTGTGCCAATGTATTGGGAATACCCATGCACCGGATTGAAGTAAATGTGACCCGGCTGGGAGGGGGATTCGGAGGCAAAGAAGACCAGGCTACACCATGGGCAGTCCTCTGCGCTCTAGCCACTTATTATTTGAAGGTTCCTGTAAAATATGCACTTCACCGGATGGAAGATATGCGCATGACCGGCAAACGCCATCCCTATACTTCCAATTTCAAGATCGGGTTGAACAGTCAGCTGAAAATTATTGCCTATGAAACTACTTTTTATCAGAATGCGGGTGCCACCGCTGACCTTTCTCCATCGGTAATGGAGAGGACCCTGTTTCATTGCACGAATTCCTATTTCATTCCACACGTGAAAGCAACTGCCTTCTGCTGCCGGACGAACCTTCCCTCGAACACCGCCTTCCGTGGATTTGGAGGTCCGCAAGGTATGTTTGTTATAGAAGCCGCTATAGCTAAAGCCGCAGATGAATTACAACTTCCTGCCTCAGAAATTCAAAAAGTCAATCTACTTCATACAGGAGATGAATTCCCCTATGGCCAGAAAGCAATCAGTGAAGCCAATGAATGCTGGCAGGAAATGGAGCTCCGGTACCAGCCTTCAAAAGAAATGAAGGAGATAGAAGCTTTCAACCTGGAAAATGAATTGTATAAAAAAGGAATGGCAATGATGCCTGTATGCTTTGGTATTTCCTTCACGAAAACTTTCATGAACCAGGCACGCGCCCTTGTACATATTTACACGGATGGAAGTGTTAGTGTGAGTACAGGAGCAGTGGAAATGGGACAAGGAGTCAATACTAAAATGCTGCAGGTAGCGGCACTCACTTTTTCCATTAGCCAGGACATGATATCGGTGTTAACTACCAATACTTTTAGAATTGCCAATACTTCGCCCTCCGCAGCCAGCGCCACTGCCGATCTCAATGGCAAGGCTGCACAAATTGCCTGTGAACAACTTTTAACCCGGCTGAAAGTAGTAGCTGCTCATGAATTGGAAACCCCGGCTGAAAGCATTTCGATAAAAGATGAACAGGTCCTTATTAATGGCCAAACATGTGGCTGGGACTGGAAGAAGCTGGTGATGGCGGCGTATGTTAAAAGAGTCAGCCTTTCAGAACATGCGCATTATGCCACACCTGAAATCCATTATGATCCAACTCATGAAAAAGGACATCCTTTTGCTTATCATGTTTATGGAACTGCCTTGATTACTGTTACGGTAGATTGCCTTCGCGGAAGGTATGAAGTGGATGCGGTTAAAATCATTCATGATAATGGAGCCAGTATGAATTCCCTCATTGACAAAGGACAATTGGAAGGTGGACTGGTACAGGGTTTGGGATGGATGACGATGGAGGAATTGATCTACGACAAAGAAGGCAGGCTCAGGTCCAATGCGCTGTCAACCTATAAAGTTCCTGATTTGTATTCCGTTCCCAAAGACATTACGATCCATCTGCTACCAACTCCAAATGATAACCTGGCGTTATTGCGTTCCAAGGCGGTTGGGGAGCCACCACTGATGTATGGGATCGGAGCATTTTTTGCGTTACGCAATGCCATTAAAGCTTTTCATCCGGGAGCTGATGTACCATTCGATGCTCCGATGACACCTGAAAAGGTGCTGATGAATTTATATTCCCGGCTTCCGATACACCAATCGTTGACCCGTGAAATAGCAGAATGATATCACTTCTTTCTAAATGAACTTATCAATTATTGCTTGAAAACATCATTACGCATCTGGAGAATGATCGTTGAAAATTTACGGCTCGAGGTGCCCGTGATGCTTTTATATGTCTTGAATAGCACCGGCAGTAGTCCGGGAAGGCAGGGCTTTTTCATGGCCATAGATGCATTGGGTAAAATGGAAGGATCGATTGGAGGTGGCATCATGGAACACAAACTGGTAGAACTGTCGAAACAATGGCTTCTTGGTAAAGAAAAAGCGTTGAACAGTGGAACCGTGAAAAAACAGGAACACAACAAGTTTTCCCCTTCTAACCAAAGTGGCATGATCTGTTCAGGCAGGCAAACAGTTTTATTGTATCCGGTTAAAAAAACAGAAGCTGCACAGATAGCTGAGCTGATCAGCTGCCTGGAACAAAATCAGACAGGCACTTTGCAATTATCTCCCCATGGAATCTGCTTTTCCCCGAAGCAGTCTATGAAAGAGGTAGAATTTCACATGCAATCAGAGGATGAATGGTTATACCTGCAAAAGATCGGATACAAAAATCACTTACATATCGTCGGTGGCGGACATTGCAGTCTTGCCCTTTCGCAATTGATGAGTGTTATGGATTTTTACATTCACTTGTATGAAGACCGGCCCGGTTTGCACACCATGGAATTGAACCAATATGTTCAGGAGAAAAAAATAGTAAGCAGTTATCAGGAATTAACTTCCATTGATGTTGAAAATGGTCATCATTATGTAGTGATCATGACCGTTGGCTACCGTTCAGATGAAATAGCCTTGCGCGCAATACTGGATAAACCATTTATATACATCGGTCTTTTAGGAAGCAGCCACAAAATCAAAAAAATGTGGGAAACCCTAAGAAAGGAAAGTATTCCCGAACAACAGATTCAAAAGATTCATGCACCTATTGGCCTCCCAATAAAAAGTGAAACACCTGCGGAAATAGCAGTAAGTATCGCTGCGGAGATCATTAAGGTGAAAAATTCAGTTGTGATGGGAATGAGGTCTTGATGAAGCAATACAACAACCCTTACGGATACAGCAGTGACTTCATTTCTAGAAAGTCTTACTCGTACACCTGTGTCAAGGCTGTCGATTCACTATTTTTGTTACATGTTACAGATATCTGAGCGCGGGCACCAGATGCCTCCTTCCCCCATCAGGAAACTGGTTCCATTTGCCGAAGCGGCAAAAAAAAGAGGAATCCGGGTATTCCATCTCAACATCGGTCAGCCTGAT
>JANLYU010000148.1:0-11733 GCA_031365785.1 Flavisolibacter sp.
TCACGTAATTCATTAAATGAATTGCTGAAGAATGATCCCCTGCGCATGGCCGGAGCCACTGCATTTTTTACCACGTTTGCACTGCCACCTATTCTGGTTATTCTGATCCAGGTATTGAAATTGGTGCTGGAACCTGCCCGCATCCACAATGAATTGTTCAGGCACCTCTCCGGAATATTTGGTCCGGAAACGGGTCGACAGATCGTGAATGTGTTACAGGCATTGCGGGATATGGCCCAGAATTGGTGGATGACTCTTGCAGGGTTTGTTTTTTTGGTATTTGTGGCCACTACCCTTTTCAAGGTGATTCGTAATTCCCTGAACCAGGTTTGGAAAGTACGGCAGATAAAAAAGCGGAGTATTTTCAAAGGCATTAGTGGAAGAGCCAAATCTATTGCTGTGATTCTGGTGGCTGCCATTTTATTTGCCATCGGCATTATGGCGGAAGGGTTCCAGGCCATTATAGGTCATTATATTTTTGAATACTCTCCCCTGTTGTCTGTTTATTTTAATTCGGTACTGAGTTATATCATTTCCATTGTGGTAGTAACACTATGGTTTGCGATCGTTTTTCGCTTTCTCCCGGATGGCCGTCCTGACTGGGACATAGCTTTCGTTGGTGCTTTCTTTACTTCTGTTTTATTTTCAATTGGTAAACTGATCCTTCATTTCCTTTTGACTTACAGTAATATCAATACCGTGTATGGCACCTCTGCATCGATCGTTCTGTTATTGCTTTTCCTTTTTTATTCCGCCCTGATCCTTTATTACGGAGCTGCTTTTACGAAACTATGGGGCGAGCATAAAGGAAGACCCATCCGGCCTTTGCCGGGGGCCATGCACTACAAAGTGATCGAATCTGAAGTGTAATTAATTATAATGAATGGAATAAGTAAGTTGCGTGCAACATCCAGTATCAAGATCATGAATTTGATTCAGGAACATTGAACCTGTATCCTGCCTGGTGTACGGTTTCAATATTCACGTTCTGTTCTTTCAACAGCTTTCGGATCCGTGTAATAAAGACATCCATGCTTCTTCCCAGGAAGTAATCATTCTTTCCCCAGACATGATACAGTATTTCTTCCCTCTTTAATGTTTTATTCGGATGCATGCAGAAAAATTCAAGAAGCTGTGTTTCTTTTTGGGTCAGATTCACTTCAACTGATCCTTCCACCAGCCTGTTTTCAGTTGGATAGAAACGCATTTTATCTATGGTATATTCTTCTGCAACTGGTTTCAATAGCATCTTATTCCGTCGGAGAAAAACGTGCATCCTGCTGAGCAGTTCTTTCATGCTAAAGGGCTTGGTGATATAATCATCAGCCCCTGTTTGAAAACCTTTCAGTTTATCCTCCTCCATGAATTTGGCTGTTAAAAAGATAATTGGAACCACATCACTTTTTTGCCGGATCTTCTTCGCTACAGTAAAACCATCCATGCTGGGCATGTTCACATCCAGGATACATAGGTCAGGCTGTCTGCGCTGGTATTCTTCCCAGGCCACCGAACCATCCGGACAAGTAACAACATCAAAACCTTCTTCTTCCAGGTTGTCCTTGATAATGAATGCCAATTGCAAATCATCTTCAGCTACCAGAACCAGTGTTTTTTTCATCATTATAATGGAAGGCTGATGTGAAATTCCGAACCCTGGCCGGGTGTACTTTCCACACTGATCTTACCTTTGTGAGCGGTAACAATTTTTCTGACAAAGGCGAGTCCCAGTCCAAAACCTCTTGTAGCTACCTGGTTGCCATTCGGAATCCGGTAAAACTTTTTAAAAACTTTATTCAGGTATTTCTTTTCAATGCCTTTTCCATTATCCTTCACCGATACAAAAACATTTCCATTCAAGTTAGTCGTACTCACAATAATATCTGGAACCTTTGTGTACTTCAATGCGTTTTCCAACACATTGGTTAGCACGATCAATAGATAACCTTTATCTGCCAACAGAGCATAATGGATGGCGTTGAGGTGGCATCGAATCTCTGCATTTTTTTCGTGCACCAGTGGCCGCAGGTTGGAAATGGCTTCATGAATGAGAACATGGAGATCGACCTTTTCTTTTTGCAGAACCAGAGAACGGCTCTCGGAATAAGCATGGCGTAGGAGTCTTTCAATCTGATCCTGCAAATATTTACCCTGGTATTGAACAATGGCGGCATAGGTGGCTAATTTTTCAGGCTTTTCCCTGATAGAGGGCTGCGACAATACCTCCGCTGCCAGGTTGATGACGGATACCGGTGTTTTGAATTCATGAGTAAAATTGTTAACGAAATCCGTTTGAATTTCATTGAGAAATTTCTGGCGGTAAAAATAATAGAGACTGCCACTGAACAAAAGCAGAACAATTAACAGAACGATGCTACTGATAATCCAGATGTTCATCAGGGAAAGTATGTATTGCTTTCGGTGCGGAAAATACAAGGTAAGGTGGTTGTATGGAAGGCCCGGGATCTTCAAGGTCACGTCTTGCTTTTTGGCTGCAGTTGCTGAGGGCAGGTAAGAAGTATACAGGTACTGCCGCTTCCGGGCATCATAAAGGCCGGCATAGCAGTCTGTAAAAATGTCTTCGTCCTCAAATTCACTTTGCAGGTATACTTTGGTGGTGTCCTGGTCAATATTGTTCCTGTTAATACGGACATAAAAAGTCTGGTCGTCAGGGCTGGTGATCAGTTCGTTGAGGTTATTGGACTGCTGAACAGATTCATTGATGTCTTCATAAAACCCCCTGATGGCCCTGGCAATTCCATGATTAAATTGTTTTTGTTCAAAGTGGTACACTTTATTCAACCACACCAGCTGGAAAATAACAATGGCAGCAATGATGATGGTGCTGATCAGAATACCCAGACGTATGGTTCGGGAGCGTAAAGTCATGTGTGGAATTGACGACTGGAGCGAATCTCTGTGTTTTTGCGGTTAATGCGTTGTTAACGCATTCAACAGTAAGAGAAAATGTATTCTTTTTGTTTCATCAATCATTTAAATTTTAAGTTATGAAAAAAATCATCATGAGTTTATTTCTGGTAGGTGGTTTGGTGTTTGCAGCAGCTGCGCAAACAGAACCAAAAACTACGCACACAACTATGCAAACTACTCCTAAAAAGGAGACAAAAATGAAGTCTAAGCCCACTACAACAGTTCCACAAAAAGTAAATAACGTGGTGAGGCCCAAGCACAAAAAATACAAAGGCCACAAAACAAAAAGCAAGACTTCTAAATAGTCAAGCGCAGTCATTAAATCCCCCCGTACCCGCGGGGGTTTTTTATTCCCACCTTCTGCATTCCAGGAATTTTCAGCAGCTCTGCTGTGGACAGTCCGATCCTATAATTGGATGTTATAATTATTGAGTGGAATCCTGATCCTTATACCAGCTGAAGTCTTCTTTTGATACGCCGTAACAGCATTTGATACTACACACTGTGACAAGTATCTGAAATGAACCAGGAACTATATCATCCCACGTTATTGTGAAGTAAATGTTTTAGATGGAATCGGATCAGATACTATTGAGGCATACCTGCATTTTTCCATTGAACTAAAACCTGGATGGTGGAGTCGGGAAGCCTGGGATGCTTGAAAGGCATAAAACCCCTTTCATCCGGATTTTTTTGAATCCTTGCAATAATGTCGTCAATATTGTTGCGTGCTGCCTCATAGGTATTGAGGGCTTTTTTATTTCCACCCGGTGGCATGTGGCAGGGGGCACAGGAAGATGCCAGAATGGGCTGCACTTTTGCTGTATAAGTATTGGTGACCATCATGGAAGTTGATTGACGCGCTTTTCTGGATGAAGAGCAGAATTGAAAAATAACTACCATCAGGCAGAGGAGGAAACAGGTTATTTTTTTCATGAATTTTTAAAGTTATGTTTTGGAAGATAAGTAAAATTATAGGGATCAGTCAGAAGGGTGAATGAGAGTGAATACCCTGGATGCAGGATTAATGGACCATGGGTTGGCACAATGGGCTATGGACCATGGACTATGGGCTTAGGACCTTGATCGTTGACATGGTCATCAATAAATTGATGACAAGTATTCACTGCCTGAAAACAAAGCTGTTTTTATCTAGCATTATGTTCATTCCATTTCAACCTGTTCTGAATTCATCTTAGTTGCCATTCAAATCAATTCATTGGTCGGTCACCATGGGCTCTTCTTTTTCACCAAAAATATATTTATTGAACCACTGCCAGTTGTGCCACACTGCAGCCAGTCGTTCTTTGGGTTTGTTGATGCCATGCCCAAACCCCTTATACACGATGAGTCGTGAGGGGATCCCTCTGTCCTGCAAGCCCCTGTACAATTCATATGCATTGGGAATAGGAACCCTTTTGTCCAGTTCACCATGTTGTATCAAGGTGGGAGTGGATGCCTGGTTGATATGGGTCATGGGTGATGTTTTCTGGTAAATATCCATATCATTCCATGGTGTGGACTGAAGGTACTGGCGGGTGAAAGGTGTGATGTCAGTGTTTACATAATAAGTAACCCAGTCTGAAATACCCGCTCCCACTGAGATGGCTTTGAACCGGTTGGTATTGGTGGTGAGGAAAGCAGAAATATAACCCCCCTGGCTCCATCCCATACAACCCATACGGGAGGTATCGATCATATGCCTGCTGTCTAGATAATCCACTCCGCTAAGCACATCCCACATGTCTCCAATGCCCAGGTTGCGAACATTTAAGGAGCGGAATTTTTCTCCATATCCCGCACTACCCCTGTAATTTACCCTCAACACCAGCGCCCCTTTCTCCACCCATTGCATGATAGGATAAACATAAGTCGGCACAGGATCCGGAAGATCAATCCCTGTAGGTCCTCCATGTATCACTACCAAAAGGGGATATTTTTTATTGGGATCAAAATGTGAAGGTTTGAGCAACACCCCTTCAATAGTAGTTCCATCGCTGCTTTTCCACTGAATGATTTCGTTCACAGGGGTGTTCCAGCCTTTTATCTGCTCGCTGCTTGCTGTAATTTGTTTCAGGGCTCCGGAATAGGGCCCTACAAATATCTCATTGAGTCCTGTATACTTTCTTCCGGCCACAGCCATCAGGTTGGTATTTTTACTGAATGAAACTGATGCAGCGAGGTCAGGTTCCAATGCAAGTGGGACTATTTTTTCGGTTTGCGGATCAAGCCGGTAAACTACTTGCTTCATTTTATTAAAAGCGGAAAAGAAAATCCCCCTGTCATTCCATTCAAGTAGGTTTTTATTTTCGTCCGGCAGCTGCAGCACTTCCCTTTGTTTTCTGGTGCCCACATCGTAGATGTAAAAATGAGGATTCGTATAAAAGTTAGATAGGGAATCTGAACCATTTGTACTGTAAATAAATGATTTTCCATCCGGCGCCCATGAGCCAAGAAAATCACCAGTAGGGTTATCCACCACCAGGGTTGTTTTTTTGGAAATGACATCTACTACCACGATGGCAGCATGCAGGGAAGAATTGATCAAAGGGTCTGGTTGCTTTACATATCCGATGGTTCTTCCATCGGGGTTCCATAAAAAGCGGGTGATGGTAAAATTTCCATCTGTCAGTTTGCTGGCGGAAGGCAGCGTAACACACTCCTGCCCTTTCATTTTTACTGAATCCTTTGCAGTGGAATCTTTATTAAATCCATAGCAAGGTACCTGACCCGCCAGCAGGATCGAATCATAATTGAAATGGAGCAGCCACAATTGACTTTGCCTGTACTCTTCACCTTCAATTGCAAAACTTCCAAAACGATCTTTTATGGTTTTGTCTTTCCGCGTTTCAGGTTCTGATTTGAGGTAAGCAATCTGCGTTCCATCCGGACTCCATTCATAAGAAGCAATACCATCTTCATCCCTCGTTACCTGAAAAGCCTCGCCGCCTTTTACATCCACCATGTACAGCTGATTTTTTTCACCTCTGTCTGCAAGGAAACTTACCAACCTGCTGTCCGGACTGATTCGGGGAGCTGTACTTGCTGATTTTGGTGTCCTGGTTAATTGTAAAGGCGCTCCGCCATCCCGGGACATCCAGATCTCCGTATCATAGGTATTATTCACCCAGTCAGTTGTGGTAACGGTATAGATGACTATCCTGCCATCGGGTGAAATGAGCGGTGATCCCGCGTTTTTCAAACTGATCCATTTTTCAAATGTGACGGTGGCATTTTTCTGTGCCATTAGCACAGAGGTGACGAAAATTAGAAACAAAGAGGTGAAGCTTTTCATATCAATTTTTTAGATACTGAAAATACAAAGAAGGTAATATAAAAGGAGTGAACAGGAACACTCTGATGAGCTATACTATCATCAAACATTTGAAGGCATGCAATTTGCAACCTATAGAATGACTTGTAATGATTTGAAAAAAATTGAAAATGGAAAGAAATCAGTCAGACAAAACGAAGCAGCCAACCGAAAACAATCAGGCTCCAAAAGAACAAAGGTCCAGTGCTTTTAACGAACCCAAAGTAAGAGATGAAAAAAGTACAACCAACCCTGAAGAAGAAGCTGACCTTGAACAACAGCGCAAGGAAGCACTTACGGAAAGAGATTAACCGGAATTATTTGAACAACATACCGCAACCCTTATAAACCTGGTTGTTATACAGGATGCGGACCCTGTTACTGTACACAAAATCACTCATTCCGTCGTTACAGAAATATGGAAAAACGGTCACACTCAGGTGGGTGGAATCATTATCCGCATAATAGGCCACACTATCAGAAGTACGTAGTGTTTTGGACAACTTTATGTGAAGGGGTTGAGTCCAGTCTGCCAGCTGAAAAGAAATCGAATCCTGTTGATAGGCCACACTCCAAAAAGGTTCTGTACCCGTTCCAAAAAGCTCCATTCCTTCTTTCTTTTTTGCTTTCCAGGTTTCATTGTCCATCGCATCGGACATATGGTTCAGAGAGAAACTTTTTCTCATAGCAGGAGTTACATATTGAAGGGTGTCTCCCTTCCATTTGTAGCGCCCGCGAACCACCTGGTCTTTATACAGCCAGATATATCCGTCGGAAGGCGACCAGTTTCCGGAAGTGCGCACTACGCTGTCCTCCTTTTTCACTGGATACGTTTCCTGCAACTGGAAAGTGTAGTCAGGATAAAACGCAATAGTCTGCTGCATTTTTCCATTGACGTGTAAAACGCCCTGGTAAATCCCGTAAGGTCTTTTAATGACTCTCACCGGTGGAATGGGAAGAGGCGACGTGTCATCCTGATTGGCAGCATTGCTATCATTGGTGTGCAATTGAACGGAATTTGTAACAGGCCTGGCGATAGGTATCTCCTTTTCCTCAGGAAGGGTGCAGGAAGAAAGGTAAATCAGAATGGTACCTAATAAATATCTGGAGCTCACACCTGGAGTCCTTAAAATCCCGTGCCATCTTAAACTATAGCCTGTCGAGCAGTAGCTAGTGAGCGCATTAAAAATGTGGGCAATTTTATAATCTAAGTGAATTCATTCCGTGCACACCTGAGTGGGCAGTTTGAGCCTTTTCATTTCGACCTTTATCCATCCATGTTTCTGCCAGGCACTTTCTCTTCAACCAATAATAGTTTTCCGGGGATAGCTGGCACCTGGAAAATGATAGGAAAAATTTCCTGGAATCAATTGGAAAATTCTTTTTTATTCACAGTTATTTATACAAAATATATAATATTTTTCTTCGTACCTTTTGCTAAATTCATTAGCTTCGCAGACAATTCATTTTTTAAAAAAACTGGTGTGCATTAGCCTGGATCAGGGGCCATCAATTTAAACATCTTCAATTCAATAAATATGTCAAATTCCGAAAAACTAAAAGCACTGAAACTTACCATGGACAAGATCGACAAAGACTTTGGCAAAGGAAGTGTGATGATGATGAACGAACGTTCCCAGGAACCTATGGATGTGATTTCAACCGGTTCCATCGGGCTTGATGCCGCTCTTGGCATTGGTGGTTTACCAAGAGGCCGGGTGGTTGAAATTTACGGGCCTGAAAGTTCAGGTAAGACGACCATTGCCACCCATGTCATTGCCGAAGCACAAAAGAAAGGTGGTATGTGCGCCTTCATTGATGCCGAGCATGCTTTTGACAGCTTATATGCGCAAAAGCTGGGTGTTGATATTGATAATCTTCTTATCTCCCAGCCAGATTATGGCGAGCAGGCTCTCGAAATTGCAGACCGCCTGATTCTTTCCGGCGCCCTCGACGTGGTGGTGATTGATTCGGTAGCCGCACTGGTGCCTAAAAGCGAACTGGAAGGAGAAATGGGGGATAGTAAAATGGGCCTGCATGCACGGTTGATGTCGCAGGCACTTAGAAAATTAACTGCTACCATTTCCAAGACAAATACCATTTGTATTTTCATCAATCAGTTGCGTGAAAAGATTGGGGTGATGTTTGGCAATCCTGAAACTACTACTGGTGGAAATGCATTGAAATTTTATGCTTCCGTTCGATTGGACATTCGCCGGATGAGCCAGATCAAGGATGGTGAGGAAGCTATTGGTAACCGTGTGAAAGTAAAAGTGGTAAAGAATAAGGTAGCGCCTCCTTTCCGGAACGCAGAATTTGATATTGTATTCGGTGAGGGCATTTCAAAAATTGGAGAGATCCTTGACATGGGAGTTGAAATGGGTATTGTGCAGAAGAGTGGTAGCTGGTTTAGTTATAACTCAGATAAGCTGGGCCAGGGCCGTGAAGCGGTAAAAAGCCTTTTACATGACAATCCTCAACTGGCGGATGAACTGGAATTAAAGATCCGTGAGAAGATCAAAGAATTACAGGGAGCCTGATTTATTTAATACGATCCCGCTTCAACAAGCGGGATTTGTTTTGTAAAAGCTATGCTTCCAACGTTGACCAGATCAAGACTTGCTTCTTCAATGGAAATAAACTATTTCTTAGGTAATGTGGTGACTAAAAAATAGCAGTGATCTGGAAAACAGGAAAGCCTGCTGAAAACAACAGGCTTCATTCGGTGTTCAATAGGTTTGAAACTTCTATATTTTTTAAATTTGGATTTACCACGAGGCCGTCTGCGTATCTGTTCAAGGCTAGTATGTTCTTATGGCAAAGATTTTGCCACATATGTAAAAAGCTGATAATTATATGTTTATGTGTGAATAAGTCCTTTCATCCTGGCCATAATTCTTGAATAGACATCCAACTAATTTTGTAACATGCCTTTTCAGATCAAATCTCCTTATCAGCCCGCTGGTGATCAGCCAGAAGCGATCCTGGAATTAACTAAAGGTGTAATCAGTGATGAGAAGCATCAAGTGCTTTTAGGAGTTACCGGATCAGGTAAAACATTTACGATTGCCAATGTCATCCAGCAAGTCCAGAAGCCCACCCTGGTATTGACACACAACAAAACGCTGGTGGCCCAGCTATATGGAGAGTTTCGCCAGTTCTTCCCTGAAAATGCAGTGGAATATTTTGTATCCTATTACGATTACTACCAGCCGGAAGCTTACCTGCCGACATCAGATACATACATTGAAAAGGACCTGAATATCAATGAGGAGCTGGACAAATTACGGTTGAGAGCGACTACCAGTTTGTTATCGGGACGAAGAGATATTATTGTGGTAGCAAGTGTAAGCTGTATCTATGGTATGGGCAACCCAACGGACTACGAAAGCGGAATTGTTCGCATATCAAAGGGAGAAAGTATTTCCCGCCAGGGTTTTTTACATGCATTGGTGAATTCTTTATACAACAGGACCACGTTGGAATTCACAAGAGGTACGTTCAGGGTGAAGGGCGACACCGTGGATATCAATCTACCATACGTGGATTATGGCTACCGCGTAACTTTCTTTGGAGATGAGATTGAAGATATCGAGAGCATAGACGTACAAAACGGAAAACTGATTGGCAAACTGCACGATGCTGCAATTTTTCCTGCCAACCTTTATGTAGCTCCCAAAAATATCATCAACGATGTGATGTATGAGATCCAGGATGAAATGAATGCACAGGTGAACTATTTCAAAAATGCTGGAAAATTCATTGAAGCACAGAGGTTGAAAGAAAGAGTGGAATATGATCTGGAGATGATCAGGGAATTAGGTTTTTGTAATGGCATAGAAAATTATTCACGTTTTTTTGACAGGCGCAGGCCCGGTACAAGACCGTTTTGCCTGCTGGATTATTTTCCAAAAGATTTCCTTTGTGTAATTGATGAAAGTCACCAGACAGTGCCACAGGTAAGTGGTATGTATGGAGGAGACAGAAGTCGTAAACTGACGCTGGTGGATTTTGGATTCCGTCTTCCTTCCGCACTGGATAACAGGCCCCTGAATTTTCATGAATTTTCCGATCTACTCAACCAAACCATTTATGTCAGCGCTACTCCGGGAGATTATGAACTGGAACAAACCGGTGGCGTAGTGGTGGAACAGGTAGTGCGTCCGACAGGCTTATTGGAACCACCCATTGAAGTACGTCCGAGTGTGAATCAGATCGATGACCTGCTGGATGAAATTGATAAACGTGTAAAAAAGGGTGACCGCGTGCTGGTGACTACCCTGACAAAGCGGATGGCGGAAGAGATGGATAAATACCTGAAACGCATCGACATCAAATCAAAATATATCCACAGCGACATTGATGCATTGCAGCGGGTAGAAATTCTCAGGGACCTGCGTTTGGGAAAGATCGATGTGCTGGTGGGCGTAAACCTATTGCGCGAAGGACTGGATTTACCGGAGGTTTCTTTAGTGGCCATACTGGACGCGGACAAGGAAGGATTTTTAAGAAATGAAAGATCTCTGACACAAACTGCAGGCCGCGCAGCCAGGAATATTGACGGGTTGGTAATATTTTATGCACATACCATGACGGAAAGCATGCAGAGAACTATAGATGAAACTAATCGCAGACGAGAAAAACAGGTGACTTATAATATTGTTCATCACATCACCCCCACCTCTGTTCACAAGTCGATTGAACAGGTAATGGCGCAAACATCTGTTTTAGATATTAAAGGATATGATCCGGAATCACCCTTTGCCGTGGATGAGATCATCACCAGAGCCGCAGAAGACGATGCGGAATACATTACCATTCCCCAACTTGAAAAAATGATTTCTAAAACAAAAAAGGAAATGGAAAAAGCGGCCCGCGATCTGGATTTTATGGAGGCTGCCAGGCTTCGTGATCAAATGTTTTCCTGGCAAAAAAAACTGGAAACCCTGAAATAATCATCGTCACTTTACGGGTGAAATCACTTGCCGTCCTGCCATACATTCATCTTCTTATATTAAAACTGATTGACCTGTAAGGTGCTGCAGGCATGGGTTTAAAGGCATAATATAGTATTTTTACGAGAGGCTTTTACGCTATTTTAAGCGATTTTAAAAAAAACCGGTGAGTAGGTTTGCATTTAAAAAAATGCCTTTCTATTTTGTCATTCCAAACCACTAAATCCACCTTATGAAAAAGCGTATCTCCAGGATATTGAATTTCTTTGCATTCAATCTTTTATTTTTCGCTCTATACCTGAATTTCATTCACAAGGACAGTAATATACAACCGGTACCCTCACCAAAAAGCTCAACTTCAGTTTCCAAGGGTGCTGTTTTAGTAAACAATCCAGAACAATATTTAAAAGCTCAGGTAAAGAATGAAAGCCCAACGGCTCAATTGCAGAACTAATCCTGAACTGTATAACTCTTTTATTTACTAACCCATTCTATTTCTATTTGCTTACCCCGCTTATGCGGGGTTTGGCAATAGTG
>JANLYU010000158.1:0-2789 GCA_031365785.1 Flavisolibacter sp.
GAACTCACCAATCTTGGTATATTGATGGAGGAAGTGGGAGAGCTATCAAGATTAATGGTGAGAACTTATGGTGAACAATCTTTTAAAGAAAGTGATGCTCCTTCTCTTTCGGAGGAGGACGGGAAAAAGAGGCTGGGTGATGAAATGGCGGATGTATTGTGGGTGTTGATGTGTTTGGCAAATCAAACTGGTGTGGATCTAACTGCAGCTTTAGAAAAAAATTTTGAGAAGAAGAATATGAGAGATGCTACGAGACATTTGAGGAATGATAAACTAAAATAATTAATACAATGATTGCATTCTTAAAAAAACTGGTGGAATATTTTGATCAAGAAAAAGTCTCTTATATGCTTTCAGGCAGTGTAGCTATGAGTGTTTATTCGTTGCCGAGGTTTACAAGGGATTTTGATTTTATTGTTCACTTGCAGCCCGGACATGTAAAAGGGCTTACAGCATATTTTAAGGAAGGGTATTATTGCGATGAAGATTTAGTGAGAGATGCAATTGCAAGAAAAGGTATGTTTAATATCATTGACCATGCAAGCGGCTATAAAGCTGATTTTATTATTTTAAAAAATGAAGAGTACAGGCTTGAAGAGTTTGAAAGACGCAGGAAGGTTAATTTCCAGGGAATGACAATTACACTTGTATCAATTGAAGATTTAATCATCTCCAAGATAATCTGGATACAACAATCAGAAAGTGGTATTCAGAAAGAGGATATAAAAACATTGTCAGCACTAAAAGAACTTGATTGGAACTATATTCAAAATTGGACAGGTTCTTTAAAATTAAATACCTTTGGCCTATTAAAACAATGATGACGGATACTCCTGACCATATTAAAAAAATCCAACTTGAAATCTGGCTTACCAAAACGCCTGAAGAACGGCTTACGCAATTTCTAAAAGACAATGATGAAATGTTTAAATTTATTTTAGAAGCAAAGAAAAACCTCGGTATTGAGTGGGATGAAACCAAATACCGTTATTAATAGTTTTACAACAATTCTTTACAGCTTCCCTTTAAAATTTTGCCTTTCAACTTTTGACTTTTCGCTTACTTTTGCAGCCTTATGGCAAACGAACAAAACATATTTGCAGAGTTGATTGCTCACTGCAAGGAATACGGTTACATTTTTCAATCGAGTGAAATTTATGATGGACTGGCTGCAGTATATGATTACGGCCAGAACGGTGCACAATTAAAAAAGAACATTCGTGATTACTGGTGGAAAAGCATGACGCAACTCAATGACAATATTGTGGGTATTGATGCTGCTATTTTTATGCACCCCACCACCTGGAAGGCAAGCGGACACGTAGACAATTTCAGCGATCCGATGATCGATAACAAGGACAGTAATAAACGTTACCGGGTGGATCACCTGATTGAACTACATGCGGAACAATTGGCGCTGGAAGGGAAAAAAGAAGAAGAATATGCGTTGCTGAAAAACATGGAGGAATTGATTGCGAAAGATGATTATGCCGGTTTGAAAAAATTGATCGAAGACAACAAAATAGTTTGTGCTGTTAGTAAAACGAGTAACTGGACAGATGTTCGGCAGTTTAATTTGATGTTTAAAACAGAGTTTGGTGCAGTGGCGGCTGATAACCCAGATGAGAACATTGTATACCTGCGGCCGGAAACAGCACAGGGTATTTTTGTCAACTTTTTGAATGTACAAAAAACCGGCAGGATGAAAATTCCATTTGGTATTGCACAAACTGGTAAGGCATTTAGAAATGAAATTGTGGCAAGGCAATTTATTTTCCGTATGAGGGAATTTGAACAGATGGAGATGCAATTCTTTATCCGTCCAGGCTCACAAATGGAGTGGTACAATTATTGGAAAGCAGAAAGAAAGAAATGGCATGAGAGTTTGGGTATCCCTGCTGAGAAATTACGCTTTCACAATCATGTGAAACTGGCTCATTATGCAGATGCTGCATTAGACATAGAATTTGAATTTCCATTTGGATGGAAAGAACTGGAAGGTATTCACTCAAGAACTGATTTTGATTTGACCCAGCATCAAACTTACAGCAAAAAGAAATTACAATATTTCGATAATGACATTGATCCTCAAACAGGAAAAGCGTATGGCAACTATGTGCCGTATGTGTTGGAAACCTCTGTTGGATTAGACCGTTTGTTCCTTACCGTTATGAGCCTTGCTTATGCAAATGAAAAATGGACAAAAGAAGATGGCACTGAAGACAGCCGTGTAGTGCTGAGAATACCTGCAAAGATTGCTCCTACCAAACTGGCAATTCTTCCCTTACTTAAAAAAGATGGCTTGCCGGAAATTGCAAGAGAACTGACGAATGAATGTAAAAGCAGCTTCATGTGTTTTTACGAAGAGAAGGATGCTATTGGTAAACGCTACCGCCGTATGGATGCAATTGGTACGCCGTTTTGTGTAACGATTGATCACCAGACGAAGGAAGACAATACTGTAACGATCCGATACAGGGATACGATGATGCAGGAAAGAATTGCAATGAGCAATGTGAAAAAATTGGTGCTGGAAAAAATCAATTAATAATATAGACGTAAGTTTATTGTTACACGAAAATTAAAATAGCATCCCTTCGAAAACTTAGAAATACTTTCAAATTTGTTGTATGGATGTTTCAATAAACACAAGTTTAGATAAATTAAGACCGGAAGTATTATTTGTAGCAACACCAAACAGTTATAGATTATTAAGCGAATGTGTCTCGCAATTGAATGGAAGAGTTGATATCTCTCTTCAAAAGTTTGATGAAACATTTTATCCCATC
>JANLYU010000187.1:0-7631 GCA_031365785.1 Flavisolibacter sp.
TTTTCCATGGCACTAATGGCTTGCTTTACCATCAGCTGTTGGCCGTTCATCAAAAATAATTTTACATAATCTTTCCAGCTTTCGAGGTATATGATCTCATTGATAAATACCTTTTGCATCAGTTTATCCACTTTCAGATAAACAAAAGCATCCGGATTGGTTTTGTATTCTTCCACGTGAGTAGACACTTCATGCCCCATCATACGTTTTACTCTTGAAATGGCTTTCACAAATCTTTCAAAAGATACGGGCTTCACGAGGTAATCCACCGCATCCAGTTCATACCCTTCCACTGCATATTCGCGGTAGGCGCTTACAAATATTACCATGGGAGGATGAGACAGGTTTTTTAAAAATTCGGTTCCTAGGATTTTGGGCATTTTAATATCCAGGAAAATGAGATCAACCGCTTTCTGATGCAACACGTCTAATGCTTCCACCGCGTTCTTGCAACGGCCCACTATTTCAAGACCATTCACACTACAAATGTGCGATTGCAGGATGTTCAGGGCAGGTGGCTCATCATCAACAAGAAGACAGCGCAGGTTCATGTTTGAATATTTTCAGGTATGAGAAAAGGGTGTATGGCGGTACCCACTTTTTGGGGATTAAGGCCATCCGATAAATGCAAAGAAATGGACACTACGAAAAAATCCTTTTCGTTATTCATTTTCAATTCATGTTTCCCGGGATACAACAAATTCAGTCGTTTCTGAACATTTTTAATCCCTATTCCATTCTGGTTGGTAAGGTGATGATTCTTACTATTGATGATCTTACACTTCATTTCGTTTTCCTTCACTGAAATATCCATACTCAGCCATGGCTTATCAAGTTGCTCAGCGGTTCCATGTTTGAAAGCATTTTCCAAAAAGGGTAGCAAAAGCAAAGGTGCCATCCTTTTTTCCTTTATACCTCCTTCGAAATTGAGGGAAACCTCCAGTCGGTTGCCATATCGCTCCTTTTCCAGGTCAATATAATTTTTCATAGTTTCGATTTCCTGTTCCAGTAAAACATATTCCTCTTTGCAATCGTACAGTACATAACTCAGCAGGGAAGACAACTTTAAAATAAGCTGGGGCGTCTTTGGCGATTGTTCCAATGCAAACGAATAAATATTATTAAGGGTATTGAAAAGAAAGTGTGGATGAACCTGAGCCTTCAGAAGTTCCAGTTCGGCTGTAGCTTTTGCTTTTTCAGCGGCCACCCAAGCCTGCTGCTGAAGCACCCAGAATTTGAATAACACAATCATGCTGGCAAATCCAGCCATCACATTCATGGTCAGGTAACTGGCGGGTGCCCAGGGATTGCGGGGCACTAAACCTGCAAAATGGATGAGGTCTGAAAATGGGAAAAACACATACTTGCGGAATAAATAGTTAGCAAAATAACCGGCCACAGCCCACGCAAATAAAATCAGACAGAAATGAATAAATTTTTCTTTCAATAAAAAAGCAGGTATCATCCAGTACATAATGGGATAACAGTATAATAAGAATATCGATACCCACAGGGTGGAGACGACAAACTGTTTCGATAAGGGATCAATGGTTGCATGAAAAAGAAAGGAAAAGATAATAATATGCACTGTCCAGAAAAGGAGGTGCCGTACCAGCCTTAGGTGCCGGCTAAAAATAAAATCATTCCTGCTGAAGAGGTCCATTGGAGGTGATTCTCATACAAATTACCTTTTTATAAAATTGGTTTCCAACAATAATGGATTGTCGACGACTAATGGTATTTTTTTCCGCCCAACTACAGGTTATTCTGGTAAATGTCATTAGTCCAGCTGTCCTGTTATAAGTATTACGGGTATTGGGTGCTGAAAAGAATGTATCAGTTGAAAACTGACTAAAAACATTCTGGTAAACTAAGTATTTACTTTTTTACCAGAATGAATTCCTACTCAGTGGCCCCAATCAAAATACTATATGCCCGTTATTGCAGCGCCTTTGTATTCTCTTCCCAGGAGTCTGTGCGAAAAGGGGCGAGTGGTAATCCTTCTTTACTAAAAATATTTCCTATAGCAGTATTACTAAATGCGTAACGGACAGCTTCCGGATGCGCTATCATTTTATTCCACACCATGATGGTGTTACCGGAAATCTTTGCCTGGGCAGGGGAAAAAACATGATCTGCTCCCGCCACAAAAAAACCATTGATTGTTTTTCCCCTGGCCATCAGACCTGCAGTAATAGGTTGAAATGTCAAAGTAACCGTATTTCCGTTGACGATCATATCCTTATACACTGGGCTCATAACGCCCGGGATTATTTTACCATAAGTTTTAATCAGGGCAAGATTGGCAAGTCGTACTCCAACTTCCTTTTTATTTTTAGGATGAATATCAAGTGTATCATCTACCAGGTCGGTGGTTACAATCATTCCTGTTCCGGAAAGCGTGAGAGTTTTCTCCTGGGCTTCCCTCAACAAAGCTGCTAAATTATTATTACCATAATTGAATGGAGCGATCTGAACAAAATAAAACGGAAACATGTTTTTCCAGGCTGTTCGCCATGCCGAAATCATGGCTGTAAACAATTGCTGATAAGTGGAAGCCGTACCGGTATTACTTTCGCCCTGGTACCAGATCGATCCGGCAATGGAATAATTAGTGAGTGGAGCTATCATACCATTGTAAGCCCTACCTGGAATAGTAGGCCACCACTTGGAAGTGTTGAGTTGTGATGCAGCATGTTGAAGTATCTCATTTTTATTAACTTCTTCTGAAGGGGTCCAGGCTTCTGCTGGTGTTCCACCCCAGCTGGCATTGATCAGTCCTATGGGAACCTTGAGATCTGAATTTAACTTTCTTCCAAAATAAAACCCTACGGCACTGAAACTTTTTACCGTAGAAGAGTCGCAAGGTAACCATTCACCGTGCAGGTCCTCCTGAGGGGCTGCAGCTGTAGTGCGTAGAACCTGGAAAAAGCGGATATTCTGATTGGCGATGTTAGGCAGGTCAGCTTTCATCTGAGGAAGACCCCAATTATAATTAAATTCCATATTGGACTGCCCGGAACAAATCCATACTTCCCCTATTAAAACATTCTGCAGTTGAATGGTATTTTCTCCTTTGATAGTAATTGTATAGGGTCCGCCTGCAGCAGGGGTATGAATATTCAATTGCCATTTGGCATTACCATCCACCACAGTGGAATCGATTACCTGATTCCAAGTCGTGGATACAAATACCTTTTCGGCAGGACTACCCCAGCCCCAAAGCTTTACTTCTGCCTGTTGCTGCAATACCATATTACTGCTGAGGATAGCAGGCAAACGGATGGTTGTGTTTCCAACAACGTGGTAAAATAGGCAAAGGCTGATCAAAAAATATTTCATATTGGTTGATTGTAAATTATGTAATGTGGCGGTCATTCTATCACAAGCTACTAATTAAACCTACGGGGTAGACTGTTCACAAGTTTACATCCATTTCTATTCAGTTATACATCCTGTGTTACAAAATAATTTATAGACAAGATAGATGGAAGAACCTGTACTCAGCCAATTTCTGCTTGTATTGTGAAACATCCAGAACAAAGAGCTTAGCATGACATTTCAACTGTAAGGAGCATATGATTGTATAGTAATTTCAATGTCTTCATCCGGACTATCCTTTTAGTTCGCCGGCATCTTCCGTTGTAAAATCAGTGAAAGGATTTCTACTAAGAGATGATTTGCTGATTGAATCAGTGATGATCAGTTGGGATTGGTAATATTTTCATAGTAAGGTGAAAGACATAACCTGCTAACGTTTTCAATATTAATACTTCAAAAAAAAGGTAACCCTTTGGGGTTACCTTGACTTTCGACCTACAACTATGCTGAACAGACAACAGACAATTAATTCACAATCTCTTCTTCGATCAAACCTTCCTTGGTGGCAACCAGAAGGGTGCCCTGTACATATTTTTCATTATGCTGACTGGCGTCTAGACCTTCTTCTTCATCGCGACTGCTGACACGCAATGGAATAATGAAATTGATGAACTTGAAAATCAGGAACGATACCACGAAGCTATATACCACAGCAATTCCCATAGCCTTGGCCTGAATCAGGAAAAAATCAAAATTACCATTCGCCCATCCGTTATTTCCAGCGGCATTCACTGCCTTGGTGGCAAAAATTCCGGTCATCAACATACCCACCATGCCACCTACACCATGACAAGGAAATACATCCAGCGTATCATCGAGAATAGTTTTGGATTTGAAATAAACGACCAGGTTGGAGATCACTGCCGCAGTAACGCCAATGAATATGCTTTGGGGAATGGCCACAAATCCAGCCGCTGGGGTGATCGCCACTAAGCCTACCACTGCACCTACACAGAATCCAACCACAGAAGGTTTTTTCCCTCTGAGCACATCAAAGAACATCCAGGAAAGACCTGCTGCTGCAGCAGCCGTATTAGTAGTAGCAAATGCAGAAACAGCAAGAGAATTAGCACCCAGTGCAGATCCGGCGTTAAAACCAAACCATCCAAACCAAAGCAAGCCAGTACCAATCAGCACATAGGGAATATTTGCCGGTGAACTTTCTTTGTTTTCAAGGTGTGCTTTTCTTCGTTTCAAAACGATAACTCCAGCCAATGCTGCGCAACCGGCAGAAATATGAACCACAGTTCCACCCGCAAAATCAAGTGCGCCCATTTTAAATAGGAAACCATCGGGATGCCAGCTCCAGTGCGCCAGAGGCGCATAGACCAGCAGACTAAATAAAATAGTGAATAAAATAAATGCCGTAAAACGCATACGTTCCGCAATGGCACCGACCACAAGGCCCGGAGTAATGATGGCGAACATCAGCTGGAACATGGAGAACAATGATTTGGGGATAGTGGGGGCCAGGCTCCAGGGTTCACCAGATGCTACACCTTTGAAAAATAAGTGGGTCATCGGGTTTCCAATAAAACCATTGATGGAAGTTCCAAATGCAAGGCTATATCCAACTACGATCCACAATACGCCTACCACACCAGCTGCCACCACGCTTTTCATCATGGTAGACAATACATTTTTGCGGTTCACCATTCCACCATAAAAAAACGCAAGCCCTGGTGTCATCAAAAAAACCAGTGCCGTGGCTACAATGATCCAACCCACATCGGCCAGATTATATTTACCCGTATCGAAATTGGGTAAGGTAGGGATGAAAACAGCAAAGACGGCAATGGTTGCCAGGATCAAAAAGGGTAGTGAAGATTTTAGTGTGATCTTATTCATTGGTTTATATTTTATTTAAAAATTAGAATTGATATACAGCAGCAAACAAAATGTTGGCGACTTTTTTTGTTGGTTGATTGTCTTTATCCATAAATATGGCCCGGCTGGCATGATCCAATCGTACCTCCGGAATGAAAATAAAATGGTCGAGCTTGAAATTTGCGGACAATGTGGTGGCAAGCATATTGCCCCCGTTGCCCAGCGCACTGAAAATTTTGACGTGGTTGGCATCGTTGAAATATTCTTCCCGCAGCGTGAGACCAAAATGTGTAGCTGGATCAAAATTCAAATAAATAGCAGATCCCCAACAGCTTTTATAATCCACGAATTCTTTATTTCCCAAATATTTATGCGTGCTATATAAAGTACCATTATAAGCAATATTGAATTTGTCGCTTAATTTGCTGGTAATCACCAGGTCTATTTGTTTTGATTTGGTGGTATCTATATTTTGTCCACCTACATAATTGAGGTAGCCCTTAAAGTAATCTCCGGCTGCAAAACTGTACTGGGCTAAAAGAAATTTTTTATTGATATAGCCATCGGGAACATATTTAAAGTCAGTAGGATTGGCAATACCAATCATAAAACCATGGGCTTTGTGGGTGAATTCGGCTTTGACCCCCGTATGAAAAAAAGGCCCATTAGTAAACATATAAGACATGCTGTAATTGCGGTTGGAATAAGCATCCACCAATTCATATCCAATATGGGTGGCCCAGCTACCCGCTGTAAACTTGACCCAGTCTTTAGGTGAATAACTGATGTAGAGTTGTTTGACTGCTTGTAAAATGCCATTATCGTTGTAGGAGAATTCCTGCGCTCTCTTTCCAAAACCCAGGTCGGCTACCATTTCCACCTTACTGATTTTGTAATCCAGTTTCACACTGGCCATCCCTAATTCAAAAGTGTTGTGTGAATTGGTAAAAGAAGTGAGGTTGTTGGCCCTGGTTTTACTAAAATCATACTTATAATAGACGTCTGCAGACCCCGAAATCGTGAGGGGTGAAACAGAGGAAGAATCCTGTGCTGAGGTAAAAGATGCCATTGACATGATGATCCCGGTTGCCATAAATTTTTGTAACATTGTATTGGTATTTGAGTTAAAAAGAAAGGTATTGCCTGACATGAACCTGTTCAAGAGGAGCATGTCTACAAGCAATACCTTTTAATTATTTATTCTTCAGTCCGGATGCTTCGGGCTTTACCAGGGAGGGGATTACATACTTGATCTCTCTATTCAAAATAAAAATAGCCAAAAATTAATTATAAAAACAAATTGTTTTTATAAAAATGTGAATAATTCCTGTCAAATCTTATCTTTTTAATGATTTTACACTGATATAATTAATTTTTTAGGTCAAAAAATGTGGATTATTTCTTCTATACTAATATAAAACACATATATTTAAAAATATAATATATAAAAATTATCAAGCTCATCAATATTTAAATTCTATTATTAGAGATCTTAATGTTGGTGGTGACGTGTTAACTCACGGGTAATCTCATTCAGCCGTTTGACTTTTTCCGTAAAATCGCCCTTGATTTCCGAACGGATACGCTGCATCTGTTCCAGAATTTGTTCTAGTTCATCGGGGAGTATTTCCTGGAAAACTTCCTTCAGCCTTTTGGCAATTGTAGGAGATTTGCCATTGGTGGATATGGCGATTTTGAGTTGGCCTTTTTGAACAATGGAACCCATATAAAAATCGCATTGATCGGGTTTGTCAGCTACATTGACCAACTTATGGTGTTGCCTGGCCAGGCTACTGATTCTGGCACTTTCGTGTGGATCATTAATGGCTATAATGACAATATCAACACCCGATAAGTCAGCTGGCAAAAACAACCTTTCATGTAATTGCAGGCCACGGTGTTTTTCCGCCAGGTGATGTATTTCTTTATGAATCGTTTCCGCAACGAGACGTATCGTGGTCTGGGGCGCATTGGATAGCATGACCGTGATTTTTTCCAGGCCTACTTTGCCGCCCCCCACAATGAGTACAACCATGTTTTCCAATTTTAAAAAAACCGGGAATAAGTTGTTCATTTCTTTTTCTTGCATGGCTCCTGGTGATTTGATCCGGTGAAAAATTTTTTCTAAGTTGGATTTTCATGGACGCTTTTTGGTTGGGATGATCACTGGTTGTGGTTTAAAAAACGGAAACCAAAATCTCCAAAAGTTTCTCTTTCCCTCCTTTGCAGTTTGAACGTATTGAAAAGAAAGTCTAGCTCATTGAGAATGGCTGCTTCGTCCAGGTCCTGCTTGTATATTTGATTCAGCCTGTAACCCAGGTGGTCGCCGCCAAGGTGCATGTTATATTTCCCGTAAGAGGTTCCTATAAACCCGATTTCTGCATTGGCGGAACGGGCGCAACCATTTGGACAACCGGTCATCC
>JANLYU010000210.1:0-4643 GCA_031365785.1 Flavisolibacter sp.
ATTGAAAAGAGAATAAAATCAACTTACAACAGTCATCATAAACCTATTATGAAATCATTTTTTTATATTCTAGTTCTTGTAGTTTTTTCGTTGTCATCTATTGCTCAGGATTCATCCAAAAGAAAAGAGGTCAATATATCATCCACCTTCAAACCATCCCTGAAGGAAGCCGCCAAAATCAATTTCAATGCTTCCCCTCAGGCAACTGATACCAACCGCCCCCGTTTGCAATACACCATTCCCAATCAGAACCTTTCCTTTGCTTTTCAGCCTGGGAGTTTGAAACCGCTGGCATTGCAGGTGGATACAGGTGGTAAGTGGACAAATGAAAGCTATGTAAAATTGGGTTATGGAACCTTACACAGTCCATTTGCTCAGGCAGGAGTTTCATTTGGAGACGGGAACAATACAGGGTTGAATCTTTATGTAAAACACCATTCATCAAAAGGCAAATTGCCCCTCCAGGAATATTCGAACAGTTCTGCAGAACTAAATGCGTTTTTAAAAACTTCAAAAAATTTGGAGTGGGATGGGCGCTTTGGAGGTTTCCGGGAAGTATATCATAAATATGGGTTTGTTCCAAAATCAATGATTTTTCCCGATGATTCAACTAATGTTCATTTGCAAACATGGAAAGCAAGGCTGGGGTTACATAATATTAACCGAACGGAGTTGGGTGTATCTTATGCACCGGAAATTAAGTTGGATGCCTTCAGTGATCAGTTGAAAAATTCAGAAAGTAATGTAAATGTCAACCTGCCACTGGAAAAATCATTAGGAAACAGATTTGGTGTGAACCTGGGTTTACTGGCAAATATCTCCAGATATCAACCCCACGGAAAAAAAGGAATCAACAATCATTATTTTTCATTTTCTCCTTCCATTTTATTCAGGAATCCGAATGTCAATATTCAGGCTGGTATCAGACCTTCCTGGGATAATGGGGAGTTCCTCCTTTTTCCAAATGTGCTCACTGAGTTCAATACCCTGGATAAAAGGTTTTCCATTCAGTTTGGATGGAGCGGGTACATGCGTTATTCTGGATTTCAATACCAGGCTGGAATGAATCCTTGGATCTGGGCGCCTGCCATTACGAAAAACAGCCGTATAGAAGAGCGTTACCTCGGTATCAAAGGGTCTGTTGGGGATCATTTCAGTTATAGCGCCAAAGCGGCTTTACATATCATTAATAACCAGCCACTGTTTATTAACGATACGCTTTCTGGTAAATCATTCTTACCCATCAACGAATCCAGGATGAAAGTGTATCAGGTGGGTGGTGAATTAGGGTATACAGTAGGTGAAAAATTTTCGGTCATTTCCAACCTGGCAGTCAACCAGTTTCATTTAAGGGATCAGGTTAAGGCATGGGGCTTGTTGCCATTGGAATGGAAAACCAGTTTAAGGCTACAGATCTTAAAAGATCTGTATGTGAACTCCACCCTGTATGCTTTTGATGGCCCCTGGTCATTAACCAAATCAGGTCGGAAGAACCTCCCGGCAGCAATGGACCTCAGTGCCGGCCTTGAATTTAAAGTAGTAAAAAACATCAAGTTGTGGGCCCAGTTCAATAATATTTTCAATAAAGAATACCAGCGGTGGGATCAATATCCTGTTTTTGGGTTTAACTTTTTGGGCGGAGTTGTATTTTCGTTCGCACAAAAGAATTAAGGTGCTTGCTAAACTGACTCTATATTTACTGCAGTATAAAAGGGTTTGTATACCCGATGTGGGAACTTTTGAGATTGTTCAACAGGCCCCGCAGCTTCGGGTGGCAGATCAAATGATGACCGCTCCCCAGTACCGAACTCATTTTACGCGCCACAATAATACATCCGACATACCAACTGAGGTATTCAGTTTTCCAGACCCCGCACAAAATGAAAAGTTGGAAAGTGAATGGTTCAAACTGGGTCAGCAACTCCATCAAAGAATTCACCACGGGCCTTACCATTGGAATGGGTTTGGAACTTTCCGACTTACTTCCAACCAGC
The DNA here is from genome assembly GCA_031365785.1 of Flavisolibacter sp. Classification (GTDB taxonomy): domain Bacteria; phylum Bacteroidota; class Bacteroidia; order Chitinophagales; family Chitinophagaceae; genus Flavisolibacter. The sequence goes on from JANLYU010000210.1 coordinate 1,995, forward strand.
TGACATTTGAACCACAGGTTGTGGTGTTGGAATCGTTACAGAAAATACCTGCACAAAAAGTAATCCGACCCAACGTGGCGCACCATATGCTTGTTGGCGATCAGGAAACCACCACCCACCAGATGAGTGAAGTATTGCAAAGGGCCATCTATAAAAAACCTTTGATGGTGGTGGCATGGCTGGTACTTTTCCTAGCCTTATTGACCATTGGGGTGTTGCTATATGTACATCATTTCGAAGTGTCTGCAGCCGGTTTAAAGTTGCCTGCTTTATAACCAGGGCGAAGGTGCGGACATACTATTACGAATGTTTATTTTGCACTTCAATGAGTACGGTACACTATTTCTTTTGCCCAGTTTGCAGCAGCTCTGATATCAACCCCCTTTTTACTGTAAATGACCATTCCGTAAGCAAGGAGGATTTTGTGATATGGCAATGCGGAAATTGTACGGTAAGGTTTACCCAGGATGCACCAGATCCTTATTCCATGAAAAGTTATTATCAGTCTGAAGATTATATTTCCCATAGCAATAGCAAAAAAGGTCTTGTCAATAAAGTATACCTGAGCGTTAGAAATTATACGCTGCAAAGGAAAGCCCAACTGGTGGAAGCACATACCCTGAAACAGGGAAGCATTCTCGACATAGGAGCAGGTACAGGCGCTTTTTTACATACCATGAAACGAAGGGGATGGATAACTATGGGAGTGGAGCCAGATGGAGGTGCCAGGCAACAGGCACTCAAATTATATGATCAACAACTTTCTGACATGGGCGATTTGGATCACATCAGGCCGCAAAGTCTGGACGCCGTAACACTTTGGCATGTTTTGGAACACGTACATGAACTGCATTCTCAAATAGAGCAATTAAAATCATTGATCAAAAAGGAGGGGCGGATTTTCATCGCTGTACCGAACATTAATTCCCTGGACAATTCGATATACCAACTATTCTGGGCAGCATATGATGTGCCGCGCCATCTTTATCATTTCTCACCGCAATCCATGAAAGTTCTGACAAAAGTTCATGGATTGAAGATTTTGGATATACGGCCTATGTGGTTCGATGCTTTTTACATCAGCCTTCTGAGCAGTAAATATAAAAATGGAAAAGCCAGCTGGCTGGGTGCTGCAATCAATGGAATAAGATCTAATACTGCTGCATGGTTATACCCTCAACAATGCAGTTCCATCATCTACATCATTGGAAAAGACTAACGGTCGAATTGAATTTCAAAAAGGGTTGGCCAATACTTGCCAGTGATATAAAACTTTTTGGTGGTAGGGTTGAATGCGATCCCATTTAAGTATTCCGAATGACCATCACTCCTAACTTTTTTAACCAGATCACCAAGGTCTATCCGGCCTACTACTTCGCCCGTAGAGGGTTGGATCTTAAGGATATCATTATACTGCCATTGATTGGCATAAATAAAACCATTGACATATTCGAGTTCATTAAGGTTAAGTGCCGGGGAACCATTTTCCAAAACAGGTAATTCTTTTTGTACCTTGAACGTTGCAGGGTCATAGAAATAAAGGTTGTTACTTCCATTACTTACAATTAATGATTTTCCGTCATTTGTCATTCCCCATCCCTCCCCGGTTAGAGGCAATTCTCTTACCTTTTTGAAATCTGCGGCAGTATATACAAAAACTACATGTTCCTGATAAGTCATCTGGTAAATAGTGTCATGCAACACACTGATACCTTCCCCAAAATATTTTTTATGGAGTTGAAGTTGTTTTTGGATTTTGCCCGTTGCAGGGTCAACCTGCACCAACCTGGATTTTTCATACTGACCGGCACTTTCTAAAATTGAATTTTTGTAAAATTCAAGTCCTTCTGTAAACAGAGAAGTATCGTGGGGTAGGGTGGAAAGTATACTGAAACCCAGGGATGGAATCGGTTTTACAGTATGGGAAGTATCGGAGGAAGTGTCAGACCCGGAACATCCAGCCAACTGTGTACTGATTATAAAAATAATTAATACAGTCTGTATTAAAAAGGCTAACCATTTCATGTGACAAAAATAATGTTTGAATGAAGTTCCAATTGTTAAACAAATAAATCGCAGGAACTTTGATTTTCAAGAAACGAAATCTATATTTACTCATCTTCCTCCTATCCTCTTAAATCCCACCACCAATTACTGGCTTGTTCATTCTCCAATTCCTGGGAAGTTCTGTTGTCCATTACCTGCTTACCAGTATTCCAAGGAAAATCATAGTATCCCTATCCCTGTGTGTAATTGCAAACCCTGGAACTATGAGGACATTTCTATTAGGCTTGTGCGCTTTCATGGCATCATCTGCCATGGCTCAGCGGCTGTGCGCAAGTGATACCTATTATGCTCAACAAACAAGTCTGGATCCTGCATTCAAATCCAGGATTGCTGTCATTGAAAATTTTATACAGCGGCAGTCCATGCCATCTGCAAGAATAACAGGAGAGGGTGTTTCTGTAATCAGGATACCGGTTGTGGTACATGTGATTTATAAGACAGCCATTCAAAATATTTCAGATGCGCTGATAAAAAGTCAGATGGAGGCGTTGAACAGGGATTTCAGAAGGGCCAATGCCGATACGGTGAACACGCCCATGAGATTCAAATCCCTAGCGGCCGATGTCCAGATCGAATTTGTAC
>JANLYU010000214.1:0-18411 GCA_031365785.1 Flavisolibacter sp.
CGGCCGGGTGCAAACGGAACGGACATGTTTTGTCCAGCATCCTTGATGGCTTTCTCCACTCCGGTACAACCGGCAAGAACGATCAGGTCAGCCAGCGACACTTTCTTTCCGTTGGTTTGAGCACCATTGAATTGTTGTTGAATCCGTTCCAATATTGTCAATACTTTTTCCAGTTGCTCAGGATGATTGGCCTCCCAACTTCTTTGCGGAGCCAGCCGGATACGGGCGCCATTGGCACCACCACGTTTGTCTCCACTACGGAAAGTGGAAGCGGAAGCCCATGCAGTAGAGACTAACTGGGAAACGGTTACTCCTGATTCCAGGATTTTATTTTTCAAAAGGGAAATATCATTGGCATCTATCAACGGATGATTGACTTCAGGAATTGGATCCTGCCAGATTAACACTTCAGCAGGAGTATCAGGTCCTAAATAGCGCGCACGCGGACCCATGTCGCGGTGAGTAAGTTTGAACCATGCGCGTGCAAACGCATCTGCAAATTCATTTGGATGTTCCAAAAAGCGCCTGGATATTTTTTCATACACAGGATCCAATCTCAGGGAAAGGTCGGTGGTGAGCATGGTGGGTGCATGTTTCTTAGCGCTGTCAAAAGCATCAGGAATTACATTTCCTGCATTTTTAGCTACCCATTGATGTGCCCCTCCCGGGCTTTTTGTTAGTTCCCACTCAAAGCCAAATAAATGTTCAAAGAAATCATTGCTCCATTGGGTAGGGGTTTTTGTCCAGGTTACTTCCAGTCCACTGGTAATGGTGTCGGTACCTTTTCCTGAGCGGTAACTATTACTCCAGCCGAAACCCTGGTCTTCTATATCCACTGCCTCCGGCTCTTTTCCTACGTGATCCGCAGTAGAAGCGCCATGTGTTTTTCCAAAGCTGTGTCCACCTGCAATCAAGGCAACGGTTTCTTCATCGTTCATAGCCATACGGCCAAAAGTTTCACGAATATCTTTAGCCGCGGCAACCGGATCCGGATTTCCATCAGGGCCTTCCGGATTGACATAGATCAAACCCATTTGAACAGCACCCAAAGGCTTTTCCAAATTACGGGAATGGATGTGGCCATCTGCATTGTCATCCGATACCAGTACACCATGATTTTTTACAACACCTTCTGAGCCGTTTGCATAACGAATGTCTGCGCCCAGCCAGGTAGTTTCAGAACCCCAGTAAATAGCTTCATCAGCTTCCCAGACATCTTCACGGCCTCCTCCAAAACCAAATGTTTTGAAGCCCATAGATTCCAGGGCCATGTTGCCGGTAAGAATGATCAGGTCTGCCCACGAAATTTTGTTGCCATATTTTTGTTTGATGGGCCAGAGCAACCTGCGTGCTTTATCCAGACTTACATTGTCGGGCCAGCTGTTCAGGGGAGCAAAACGTTGTAAACCCTGAGCGGCTCCTCCGCGACCATCGGTGATGCGGTACGAACCTGCACTGTGCCAGGCCATTCGGATAAAGAGACCACCGTAGTGGCCAAAATCTGCAGGCCACCATTCCTGCGAATCCGTCATCAGCAGATGAAGGTCTTTTTTCACTGCTTCCAAATCCAGGCTACTAAAAGCTACAGCATAATTAAAATCTTTATCCATAGGGTTGGACAAAGGTGAATGCTGACGGAGCATATTCAATTGAAGTTGCTTCGGCCACCAATGATGGTTCCGGGTGCCGCCTTTGGCTTCAACATTTTTCATACTGCCATGTGGAACAGGGCATTTGCTGATATCGTTTGAATTATTATCCATTTTTTAAGAAATTATTTGAACAAGCTTCCCAAATTACTTTGGGTTAACAAATATATTGATTGATAAAATAGGTCACTCTTATTTTGACTGAATCAGCATATCCTTTACATCACGCACCACTGTTATCATTCATGAATATGTTCACCAGTACATCGTTCCTTTCATGATAACGTTTGAAACTTCCATAGGTTGAAATTTTATAATGCCAAGGATAAGCATTTTTCCAGGTTTGAAATAGGTATTATTGTTGGAGCATGTAAGTATAAGGTGGTGAAGCCGAAGAATTCAAAAAGGGCTATTAGGGATCAGGTTTCTAAAAATTGGAGGGAAAAGGCTTTTTGAAAGTTAGAGTTTATAGTTTTCTCTCATGTTATAATATTTCTATAGAATATTGCCCTACAAATTGAACTGTTAAAATGGATATGGAGCTGCAACCTATTACCTACAATTTAAAATTTTAAGCAAGTGTGCCTCTTTAAGGCGTTTTGTAAAAGTTCACCGGTAAATTAGTTAATTCAGAATCTTTACAAAATTTGATCCTACCATTGTTATTTCATTTAAATGATAATCAAATGTATGAAGCCAACCAAAATCTATCGTTTGTGTATCTATGAAAGAAATCCATCACAATTTGCCAGATAGCCACGAATTGATCATACGAGGCTGCATTGCAGGTGACAGAAGTGCACAGGCTAAACTCTACTATTTATATGCCACCAAAATGATGGGTGTCTGTATGTGGTATGCACGTAACCGGGAAGAAGCTGAAGAGGTATTACAGGATGGGTTTATGAGGATATTTACTTACTTACATAAATTTACAGGAGAAGGTTCTTTCGAAGGTTGGATGAGGAAAATCATGGTAAACGCGGCTTTATTCAAATACCGAAATAAATCAGCCCACTTATGGAAAGTAACCGAATTCAATCCAGAAACACACGATATTGAAGATCTTCAATTTGTTTCCAGATTTGACGAAAAAATCCTGATTAAATTAGTTCAAACGCTACCACCAGGGTATAGAATGGTATTCAACCTGTTTGTATTGGAAGGATTCAAACATCGCGAAATTGCGGAAGCATTAAATATTTCAGAAGGAACATCAAAAAGTAACCTTTCAAGTGCCAGGAAAATCTTGCAGGCTGCATTGACAACAAAACAAAAGATAGCATCACCATGAAGCATTTTAGCCTATGAGTCAAGATCTACATAACCTGGATGAAATTTTTAAATTGGCCTACCAAAGGTCTGAAGAAACGCCATCTATTGATGTTTGGGATAAAATCAATGCTAATATCAATAAGAATGATGCAGTAAAGTATAAAAGAAGGTTTATCGCCTGGAAAAGAACGGCTTTTATTTTAATACTTCTCATGACGGGAAGTATTCTTTATGAATCCGGAATTTTTAAATTTCAAGCTGTCCGTACTGGAGATGGAAATATTGGAAAAAAATTGAATCTCCTTTATAAAGAAAAGCCATTAGCTCCTGGTTCAAACAATACAGTGTTGAACAATTCAAAAAATGCATCTTCCAACCCGAAAGAAATCAATGAACACCATGATAAGAAGGGAAATGCCAACCATTCTGTTTCAAGTTATGATGAGTTTTTCAGTCAGGAAAAAAATCAAATCTCTGAAACTCCGTTACACGAATTGAATAATACACAAGAGATCAGGAGCAAGTTATCTCCAAATAGATTGGAGGGACGAGGAAATATTTCTTCATCAAGGGTAAAAATAATCAGTGGTACTGAGGAGGTCAATATAAAAAATAAATCAAATCATTTTCAGGTAAATAAAAACCAATTGATGAATAAATTTGGTTTTTTGCTCCTACCACAAGAAAAAAATAGTTTTGAGAAAATAGTTGTAACGTTTGTTGATGGGCTAAGACAACTTCAATCACCATTTACGAAAGATTTTTGGAATAACAGTAATGCAAAAACCAATAAAGGAGAAACGATTAAATACAGTAAACCTTTCTGGACAATCACGGCATTTATATCCTATCAAAGAGTGGGTTATAGACTGGACAGCGATTGGCCAATGAACATAACAAATATTAAGCACAGAGAAGTACATGAACCGTCGTCTTACAGTGGACTTTTGTTTGATCGCCAATTAAAAAAGCAATGGAGTCTGCAAACTGGATTTACTTATTCCAACACTCAAATTGGAATAAGTCCACAAAAAATGTATGCTCTGCAAGGCACTTCAGGAAATGTGGCTTACAAATATGTTACCTCCTCTGGTTATGCATATATAAAACCTGCATTTGGTGCTCCACCTGTTGTAGGGGACAGCCTGACCACAACGGACGCAAAGCACACGCTCCAATATATTAGTGTGCCAGGTATAATCAAATATCAGATCGGAAAAAAGAAATTTAGTGTGATCCCCGGTGTGGGCCTTGAAGCTAATGTTTTAGCAAGTGCGAAACTTGAAACAGAACTAAGAGATGCATCTAACCTTGAAATTATTTCAATCAATAAGCTGAAAGGAACAAAATCATTCAATTGGTCATTTATCGCAGAGGCTGAATTTCAATACCAGGTCAATAAAAGAATTGCTGTGCACCTTCGCCCCGTTTTCCGTGATGCTATTTCTCCGATTACTAAAAATAACTTAGTTCAAACATTTCCTTACAGCTTTGGATTGGGTTTTGGAGTTAAATATCGCTTGTAATAAATATTTAGTGTACCCAACTAATATTTATATAAATGTTGTCTATACCTGGAATGCAGAACGAATTTTATTAACCAACTGCATTCATCAGTGGAGATCATTTATGCACCAATATAAATGATCAATTGGAATTGATCTGAAAGAATATTTCCTTCAATAAGTAGACGGTTGAAACAATAACTATAGGGTATAATTAATTACATTATATGAAAAAATTGTTGTTGTTAATTGCAATGATATTACTTGCGATTTTCTCACCTGCGCAAAACATTACTATTAGCGGGTATGTAAAGGACGGTGCCACTGGGGAGTCGCTCATTGGAGCCACCGTAGTCAATGCCAACTCCAAAAAGGGAACAGCTACTAATTTGTACGGTTTTTTTTCTTTAACGATTCCAACGGTGGATACCATTGAATTACTCATTTCTTATCAGGGTTATAAAATACAGGCCAAAAAAATTATTACGAGTAAAAATATTCATGTTGATGTTTTGTTAGAAAACACGTCCGATAGGCTTGGGGAAGTAGTCATTATGGCTGGAAAAAATAATCAAAATGTACAGAAAGCACAAATGGGAGTTATAGACGTACCCATTAGGGCTATTAAAAGCTTTCCAGTGTTGTTGGGAGAAAGAGATGTGCTTAAAATTATTCAGTTACTTCCCGGTGTTCAGGGAGGGCAGGAAGGTACGACGGGCTTTTATGTTCGGGGCGGTAATTTAGACCAAAATTTAGTTCAGTTAGACGAAGCCACGGTGTATAATCCTAATCACCTTTTTGGCCTATTCAGTACATTCAATGTGAACTCTATCAATACGGTGCAACTCATCAAAGGAGGGTTCCCCGCGGAATATGGTGGCCGCCTTAGTTCCATATTGAATATCACCATGAAAGAAGGAAACAAAAAAAAGTATCAAACGGAAGGTGGTATCGGTTTGTTATCAACTAATCTCACCTTTCAGGGGCCTATTCAAAAAAACAAATCTTCATTCATCATCTCTGCGCGCACAAGTTATATTGATTTGTTGCTGAAACCTCTAACTTCCAAATCCACTACTTATAAATTTTATGATGTAAATGCCAAAATGAATTATGAACTAGGAAAGAATGATCATGTTTTCTTCAGTTTATTTAAAGGCAATGATAAAGCTGCATACACTGGAGCTAACAGCCTGAATTATGGTACCGATTTCGGAAATACCACTGCTACTTTACGATGGAATCATTTATTGGGAAGTAAGGTTTTTTCTAACACTTCTTTTATTTACAATGATTATCACCTGGGGCTGGGCACCACACAAAATAATTATTATGAAGTATTGTATACAGGAATCAAAGATGTAGGGTTCAAGTCAGATATTACCTATACTCCCGGGAGTAAGCACAAAATTAAAACCGGTTTTGGGTATACACGCCATAGTCTATTCCCTGCAGTTGTTTCATCAAGGGTGCCCAGACGGGGCAACAGGATTACCATTAATAAAGACAGCATTATTGCAAGAGTATCCAATGAGTTTGCATTTTATGCAAGCGATGAGTACGATATTTCTAATAAAGTTTCTGTCAACTATGGAATCAGGATTCCTGTATTCTATGCTGCGGGTGCCACTTATTCCTCCTTTGAACCTCGCATCACCACAAAATTTTCCATCAATCCAAGTACCTCTGTGAAAATATCGTGGACGCAAATGAACCAGTTCTTGCATTCAGTTCCTAACAGCACGGCATCTTTGCCAACTGACATCTGGCTAAGCAGCAGTAAAATCATCAAACCCCAAAAGAGCTCCCAAGTTGCAATTGGTTTGTTCAGAAACTTCAAAGACAATTCGATAGAAGCCAGTGCTGAACTTTATTATAAAACAATGGATAACCAAGTGCTGTTTAAAGAAGGATCACAAATTGTTTTAGCCACCAATTTAGACAGCATATTGACATTTGGAAGTGGTAAATCTTATGGTTTGGAATTATTTCTTAAAAAGAATTATGGAAGAATGACCGGATGGCTGAGTTATACATTGAGTAAGACGACTCAATTATTTCCTGAATTGAACCGAGGCAGAGAATTTCCTGCTTCCTTTGACAGGAGACATAATTTTTCGTTGGTGGGAAGTTATGAACTCAATAAGCGCTGGACTGTTTCTGCCGATTTTGTTTTTTACACTGGACGGGCCTTTACACTTCCATCCGGCAGAGTTACCGTACCTATCAACGGCTCTTTGTATGATGCAGCTTATTACGATTTTACCAGTCGTAACAATGCGCGACTTAGTAACTATCACCGACTTGATGTAAGTTTTTCAAATAAGAAAATCAGGAAAATATTCGGTAAAAAATATGAAATCGAATGGGTGTTTGGTGCCTATAATTTATATAACCGCCTCAATCCTTATTTTGTTTACCTATCACCAAATCCTGAAACCAAACAGCCAGAAGCCAGGCAAGTATCTTTATTACCCATAGTTCCCAGCATCAGTTTCAATTTCAAGTTTTAATGAATCAATCACCAGGAATGAATGTACTTATCAGAATAACGATTATAATACTTTCAGTTTGTTTGTATGCTTGCGAAAAAGTAATTATTATAAAACCACCTACCTATATTGGAAAGGTAAGTATTCAGGGGATGCTGGAGCCCGACAGTGTACCCATCGTATATTTCAACCGCACGGTACCTTATTTTGGAAATGATGTGAGCCTTAGTTCACTTGTTATAAGAAATGCCACCATCAAAATATCCAGCAGTAACGGAACTGTGGATATTTTACGTTTTGACAGCTCCTTCAGTAAAACTTATTGCCAGTTCGATTATTTCTACAAAGGCACTATTCCTGTCAAATTAAATACAAATTATACACTTACTGTAACCAAGGGCACTGATTTCTATACCGCAACTGCAAGTACTTCACTTTCCAAGGCTATTATCGACAGTACTTCCTATACACCAGTATTCAATGATCTGTATGGTGCTCATGAAGGGGTAATTGTATATTTTAAAGATTTGCCATCACCTATCAATTATTACCGGTATGAAATGATAAGATATGTCGACTCTTCCACCCAACAGGCTGGCCCGAAACTGCCAGCGAGTCGGTGTTTGGACCGTACCAGGAAGGACAGCACGCTGGTACATGAACTCGGCCGTTCTGTTTATACTGATAGGGGACAGCCAGGGAAAGAGATTAAAATTGTAATCGAACCAGCATACACCCACAAGCAAGGTATCAAAGGAACCATATTTATTCAAAGCATTGATAAAAATGCTTATGAATTTTTTGATCAGCTGGATAAACAAAAATTAGCACAGTTTAATCCATTTGTTGAACCAGTTTTTTTGAGAGATGGTCAGTTTGGTAATCGTGTCATTGGATATTTTTCCGCCATGGTAAAAAGTGACCCAGCATCATATATATTTCCTGAATAATAATTGTCAGTGAGTATAATATTTTATTATGATTCAAATTATGATATCTGGGTTTATCTAATAGCTGCTACCAATACTTTTTAGGTATGGAAACCAACCAGTAATCGTTATTTTCAAATGCATTTGGACGACTGATCATGGATCATCAATATCCACCGATTCCCATCCCTCAATTTATTCATTAACACCTATTGCAACTCTCTTTCTGAGCTAAGAATTTGTTCCTGACCTTCAGTTAATTGTTTTTTTCCAACGGCTGATGTTTAGACTTGAATGTTTATCATTTAGGCATCATTGTTCAAACGATATTCATTTCCTTAGCTAGCCTTCCAATCTGCACGGCTATATAGCCAATAACATTCTAATAACATCTGGCATCTTGACAATTTTTTATTTTTCTGGTAATTTTGCAACTGTCATGAAAAACCTGTTCGCTTTTTTAGTTCTGATCTCTCACATGAACTTCACTATGTTCATACCACAAGTAGATGAAGTGGATGGGTTTGACGCTGCAGGTCAGCAAGTGGATGACATTAATTCTTTATATGAATATGTCGACGAAGTAGTCCTCGGACATAAAGATACCACTCCGGAAGACGAAGATGATGATTCCGGGGCTTACTACCATATCCAGAAAGTGGATAATTATTATTGTAACCGTATTGTTAACGTGGTGAAACGCGCAGCATTCTTTGCCAATAACAAAAAGAATTTTCCAGTTTTGAAACAAGAAAAACTCCCTTCTGTTTTTTTCGAGATACAATGTCCCCCTCCCGAAGCGTAACCTGATTCTACAATTCCGCTCCTGGCCATTCTTTTGGAATGCCCCTATTTTTTGTATTTAATCTTTTTCAGATGGACTATCAACCCATAAGGTTATTATGCCTTCTTGCCACGATGGCACTATGGACAAATCTTCACCTACATGCACAATCTGTGCTTTCGTTGAAGGAAGATACCCTGCACCTCACCTTGCCGGAAGCAGAAAAGCAGTTTATACAAAACAACCTGCAGCTGCTGGCCCAGCATTATAACATAGACATCGCAAAAGCCCAGGTGGTACAAGCCCGCTTGTTCAACAATCCAAATTTGGGAATCACCGGTAATCTATATAACCCGCAACAAAATAAAAAAGTTGATCTGAGTAATCATACGGGTGAATATATTGTTGGGGCACAGCAATTAATTTTATTAGCTGGTAAAAGGAATAAACAAATTAGCCTTGCGATAACTAATTCTGAAAGCCAGGAAAATAAATTCCTGGACTTGCTCAGGACGCTACGATTTACTTTGCGCAGTGATTTTTACCAGCTTTATTTTCTGCAACAATCGACAAGTGCCTATCATACCCAGATTACTTTTCTGGAAAAGCTGAATACCGCCTATCAGGATTTGCTGGCCAAGGGTATTGTTACACTGAAGGATGCCGTCCGCATCAAATCACTTTTTTATGTACTAAAGTCGGAGCAAACCACATTGCAGAACCAGATCAATGATCTGAATGCCGACATGCAATTGTTGATCCGGGATCCATCAGCATTGATCATCCCTGTCACCGACAGCAGCAATTTTTTTACCGTAAGCCATCTTTCCCTGAATGTTTTGTTGGATACAGCCTATGCCAACCGTTTTGATCTGAAGTTGGCGGAGAACAACCTGCAATATGCGCGGCAGAATTTATCCCTTCAAAAAGCCATGGCTACACCGGATCTTACAGTGGGCGCCCAATTTGATAAGCGGGGCAGTTTTGTAGAGAATGCCTCATTTTTTACACTGGCGATGGACCTTCCTTTTTTCAACCGCAACCAGGGAAATATCAAGGCCGCCCGGATCAGTATTGATCAATCGAAAACGCTGTTGCAGCAACAACACGAAGCCGTTCAGAATGAAGTGCAGCGGTCTTATTTGAAAGCGCTGAATACGGACCAGATAATCCAGTCTTTTGATCCATCCTTCAAACATGATCTGGACCGGCTGTTGGTTGGCATTACCGAAAATTTCGAGAAGAAAAATATTAGCCTGCTGGAGTTTACTGATTTCTATGAGAGCTATAAGACGAATATCCTTCAGTTCAACCAACTTCAGAATGAACGGATGCAAGCTTTGGAAGCTTTGCAATTCGCTATTGGTAAAACGTTTAATCAATGATCTATTATGAAAAAAATATTATCAATACTTCCCCTCGCTTTTCTGATAATTAACTGCCATCCTAAAGATGTCAGCGAAGCAAAAGAGCCATCATTTTGCCTTTCAGATACGATGCAGACAAAAGTGCAGATAGCATCGGTGCAACAAGAGACAGTAAAAAACGAAATCACGCTTTCAGGAAAGATTGAAGCCAATGAAGATAAATGGGTCAAGGTTTTTCCGGTGGTGGATGGGGTGGTGGAAAATATGAAGGTGCAGTTAGGTGATTATGTTCATAAGGGACAAACACTAGCCCTTATCAAAAGCAGCAATATTGCCGATTATCAAAGCCAGGTTTCATTTTCAAAATCCAATGTAAGTACAGCACAGCAAAATCTTATATCCGCAGAAGAAATGTATAAGGCTGGTCTGGCAACGGAAAGAGAAGTGGTGGGGGCACGCAATGAGCTGGCAAAAGCCCATGCTGATGCCACAAGGGCCAGCCAGGTTTCTGAAATTTACGGAGCAAGGAATAATGCCATTCAGTCGATAGCGGCTCCTATTTCAGGCTTTGTGGTAGAAAAAAATGTCACCGACAAGATGCAATACCAGGCCAGTAATGCTCAGCCATTCTTTGTCATTTCCAACCTGGATGAGGTATGGGTCATGGCCAATGTGTTTGAGAGTGATGTTGAAAAAATAAAGGTTGGGTATGAAGCCGATGTAAATGTGATTGCCTATAAAAACAAGACTTACCGCGGTAAAGTGGACCGCATTTTTTCAATCCTCGATCCGCAGAGCAGGGTGATGAAGGTGCGCATCCGTATTCCCAATTCAGATTTTTCTTTAAAGCCCGAAATGTTTGCCCAGATCAGTATCAAATATGACGATGCAGGGTTGGTCCTGCCAGCTGTGCCTTCAGAGGCCGTGATTTTTGATAAGGATAAGAATTTCGTTATGGTTTATAAAGACAAGTGTCATATAGAAACCCGCGAAGTACAGGTTTTCAAAACCAATGGCCAGGTCACCTATTTGAAAAGCGGGCTGAGTGTAGGGGAGAAGATCATCTCACAAAACCAACTGTTGATCTATGATGCACTGAATGACTGATCCCAATAATCCATTATACTGCCTGATAGATGAATAAGAAATAATTCAGCTCATTCAACTGCCAGGGAACAAAATATTCACGATGAACAAATTTATTGCTGGTATAGTAACCTTTTCCCTCAAAAACAGGTTCTTCATATTTTTTATGACCCTGCTGCTCATAGCCGCTGGGATATGGAGTTTTATAAAAACCCCACTCGAAGCTTTTCCTGATGTAACCAATACACAAATCATCATCGTCACCCAATGGCCGGGGAGGAGCGCAGAAGAAGTAGAAAGATTTGTAACTGTACCCATTGAGGTAGCCATGAACTCGGTGCAAAAAAAATCTACGCTCCGCTCTATTTCCATGTTCGGACTGTCGGTTACCAAAATCATTTTTGACGATGATGTGGAAGATTTTTTTGCCCGTCAGCAGGTGAATAACCTCCTTAGAAATGTAGGCCTGCCTGAAGGCATTGAGCCGGAAGTGCAACCCCCTTATGGACCCACAGGAGAAATTTTTCGGTATACCCTACAGGGAAAAGATAAAACATCCATTGACCTGCTTACTGAACAAACCTGGATCATTGACCGGCAGTTGAGAAGTCTGCCTGGTGTAGCCGACCTGGTTGCTTTTGGGGGTGCAGAAAGGACCTATGAAATCACAGTAAATCCAGTGATGCTTGCCAAATATGACATTACTCCGCTGGAAGTGTACACTGCGGTATCTAAAAGCAATATCAATGTGGGTGGTGATGTCATTGAAAAAAATGGGCAGGCCTATGTAGTTCGTGGTATTGGGCTATTGGACCGTATAGAAGATATTGAAAATATCATCGTTGACAATATTAATGGTACTCCCATTCTTGTGAAGAACCTGGCATCGGTTACGCCCAGCCATGTTCCGCGGGTAGGACAAGCAGGATTGAACGGGAATGATGATGTGGTGGAAGGTATTGTAGTAATGCGCAAGGGCGAGAATCCAAGGGAAGTGTTGAAAACAGTCAAAGCTAAAGTGCAGGAACTGAATGATAAAATCCTGCCTGCAGGCATTAAAATGGTAACATTTTATGACCGTGACAACCTGATGGACTTTTGTACGGATACGATCAGCCATAATCTTATGGAAGGGATTCTGTTGGTCACTCTGATTGTTTTCGTTTTTATGTTCGATTGGAGAACTACTCTCATTGTTTCCATCATCATACCGCTTTCCTTGTTGTTCGCTTTTATCTGCCTTCGTATCAAAGGAATGAGTGCCAACCTGCTTTCTATGGGAGCTATAGATTTTGGTATCATCATAGACGGTGCAGTAGTCATGGTGGAAGGTTTATTTGTGGTGCTCGCATTAAAAGCACACGAGGTAGGCATGGAAAAGTATAACAAAATGGCCAAGCTCAGTCTCATTCGCAAAACAGGGTCTACACTGGCCAAGGCCATTTTCTTTGCAAAAATAATTATCATCACCTGCCTGATTCCAATTTTCGCATTTGAAAAAGTGGAGGGTAAAATGTTTTCACCATTGGCCTGGACATTAAGCTTTGCCTTGCTGGGGGCTTTGTTATTGACGCTGACACTGGTGCCGGTTTTGGTAAGTATACTATTGAACAGAGACACAAAGGAACGGCACAATCCTGTTGTGAATTTTTTCAATCGAATGGTGAACAATGGTTTCAATTTCACTATGGCGCATAAAAAACTCAGCCTTTTCCTCGCTTTGGTGATCATGGCTTTGAGTTTTTTTTCTTTCAAATTCCTGGGAAGTGAATTTTTGCCAGAACTAAATGAAGGTGCTTTATGGGTGGAAGCCAAACTTCCTATGAGCAGTTCCCTTTCTCAAACTGTGAATTTTGTGGGCCAGTTCAGAAAAATATTGAATGGTTTTGATGAAGTGAACGGGGTGCTATCTCAAACAGGTCGTAGCAATGATGGCACTGACCCTTCAGGATTTTATTATGTGCAATGCCAGGTAAATTTAAAACCCAAGAATGAATGGAAGAGGAAGATCCGGGTGGAGGAACTGGTGAATGAGATGGACATGAAGCTCCGGCAATACCCTGGTGTAGTGTATAATTACTCTCAACCTATAATTGATAATGTGCATGAAGCGGTGGCTGGAATCAATGCAGATCTTGCGGTTAAAATTTTTGGAAATGACCTTAAGAAAATGGATCAGCTGGCAGACAGTGTGTATTCCATTCTAAGTTCGGTAAGGGGCGTAAGGGATTTGGGTGTGATGAGGAATATAGGTCAGCCCGAGTTGAGTATTGTGCTGGATGAGCAAAGAATGGCATTGTATGGTGTCACCACGGCAGACGCTAATGCTGTGATTGAAATGGGGATAGGTGGAAAGTCAGCCTCCACTTTTTATCAGCAGGAAAGAAAGTTTGACATCCGAATTCGTTATCCGGAACAATTCAGGGATAATGAAGCCGCTATTGGTGACCTCAGGGTTCCAACCATTCATGGCTCTAAAGTGCCTTTGAAAGAAATAGCAGACATCAGAACACAAACCGGAGGGGCATTTATTTACCGCGATAAAAACACACGCTTCATTGCCATCAAATTCACTATTCGTGACAGGGATATGGGCAGCACGATAGCAGAAGCACAAGAAAAAGTAGATCGAAAAATAAAATTGGGAAAAGGATTTTCAATAGAATGGGCCGGCGAATTTGAGAACCAGGTCCGGGCTGAAAAAAAATTATCCCAGGTAGTACCAGTAGTGCTGGTGCTCATTTTTATTTTGCTTTTTATAACGTTTGGCAATCCGCTGGATGCCGGCCTTGTATTGATGAATGTTCCCTTTGCGTTAATTGGAGGAATACTCGCTTTACTGATATCAGGCACAGAGTTTAGCATTTCGGCAGGTATAGGTTTCATTGCACTATTTGGAATTTGTATCCAAAATGGAGTGATCCTCATCTCCGTGTTCAAGCAAAACCTGCATCATAAAATTCCTCTCACGCAGGCCATCAAAGACGGCGTGAATTCCAGAATCCGGCCTGTGGTGATGACGGCATTGATGGCTGCCATTGGTTTATTGCCGGCAGCCATTTCAACGGGTATTGGAAGTGAAACACAAAAACCACTGGCAATTGTTGTCATTGGTGGCTTGATAAGTTCAACAATTCTAACGCTTCTGATATTTCCCTTAATTGTAGACATTCTTTACAGACGTACTCATTCAAAAAGAAACAAAACCAGGGTTTCTCTTACCACTTAATTACAGGAAGAATTAATCCGATCAGGAAGTGACCACCAGAACAATCCTCCTATTCAAACAAGTATGAAACAAATAAGGACAGGCATCAAAATATTGATTTGGATAATTGTTCCGGAGATCTGCCTTGCCCAGGCAAATGATCCTGTCATTACAGGCCAGAATTATATTTTTAGAGAATCGAAAGAACTGCAAAGCACATCTCTGTCATCCCCCTTAAAAAAAATCAGTGAACCCTGGGGCAGGTCTGGCAGAAGTCTTATTGCCATCGATGGGAGTGGACAAAAGGTAAAGTATTTAAAAAATGAAATTTGGGGATATGAACGAAAAAATGATGTAGGTATCAGGAGAATTGTCCACAAAGAAGAATATTGGATAGAAGAGAATTCATCGATCATCATTTATAAAAAATGTGTAAAGGGTGGTGGGTATTTTTTTAGTACAGGCTTAGACAGCCAATTATTCCCTTTTAACAAAAAACATGTATTGAAATTAATAAACGACTGCCAATTGGTTGCACTGTACAAAAGCTCAGCACTTTTCAGGGAGCTGATGCAATAGCACCAATAAGCTTAAAATATTCCACGAAACCTTTAGGCCGGTAACTATAACTTTTCCATTTACCTGGAGCCTCCTTGCTGATGATCTATTATAATGGTTGTGGTGCATCGAAGACCCTTGCGCAATAAAGAGAGCCTGATATCATTGAATGATACCAGGCTCTCTTTTAAAGCTGATGCAGGTAAGAATTTGATGAATTATGGATTTCAGGATTTTGGGGAGGACTGTCCATTCACTTCCTGCCAATGACCATCTTTTTTAACCATCACAATGGTAACCGTATAGACCCTGGCTGGTTGACCCTTTGGTTTTAGATTTACTTCCGTATTCACCACAGCTGTATTTCCATACATTCTGATTTGGTCTTTCGAAAAAGAAAATGATTCCAAATTCCTGGTTTTATTGTACGCAATCCTTTCCGCTTTATTGTATTTTTTACCTGCATCGTCAATGAACACAAAATCTTTTGTATAAACCCGTTCGAATACCGACATATTTCCACTTTTATTGGCTGCAGCTACTTCATCTAAAATTTGCCGGATAGCTTTTTCATCACTGGATTGTGCACGGACCCAAAAAGTACTTAAGAATAGAAAACTGAAAAGGAAAATTGCCTGTTTCATATATTGTTGTTTTGGTGAATTGACATGATAAAAAATAGTGGCTTCCGGTAAGGGATCAATAAGCCTCATCCCCGGTGATCCTTACTAAATTTAAATGAATTTAAAGTCCTTCCAAAAAAATTCATTCAGCACCCTTCCTGGCTTCCTAAATGTCTAAATGACAAAGCTTCAGCCTTCCAAAGTTTTCATAAAGTAACCTTCAGTGAACGGTAATCATTGTGTTAGGAAAAGAAAGTGCTTATCTCGAAATCAATATGATTGCTTCAAGACAATGATCTGAATAGTTGAGGGTGATGAAGTATCCATTATTTGTTAGCCAAAAAGTGCTCATCTAATGCTCTGTTGTGTTGAAATATCGATTTTTTACTTGATGAAAAAAACGGTGTTTCTAAGTGAGTATTTCATCAACAGGCATAAAAAAAGGATTCGTTTTTGACGAATCCTTTCATAAAATAAAAGATGTTAATTGAAAATATAACGCACCCCTACCTGTACCTGGTACCGTGAACTTTGTCCGGTATTGTTTTGAAAAGTTGAAACGAGAGGAATCTGGTTGGTAGCATCCAGGTAAGGGAAACTGAACACCGGCCTTCCAGTATTCATGCCACTGGTTTCAACGCGTTTGAAATTCAGCAGCGATGTTCTGTTGGTGATCCTTGAAATACCCCAGTTGCGGTCAAGCAGGTTGCCGAAATTAAATACGTCTGCTGTAAACCTGAGCGTATTCATTTTCTTTCCTGTTTTGATCATCACATCCTGTGTGAAATTCAGATCCAGCCTTTTATAAAATGGCAGTAGCAGTCCATTTCTTTCAGCGTACTGACCTCTTCTTTTTCTAAGGTATGGGTCCTGGTTGATGTAAGCGTTCAACTGACCCCAGATCACTGCAGGGGTGCGGGTGTCGGCTGCATTCACCCCTTCAAGCACAATATCATTCTGGTTTTTGGGAACATAAATGAGGTCATTTGTGGTGAGTCCGTCATTATTCAAATCGCCACTATAGGAATAGGTGCCGGTGCCACCATTGGCGGCTTCAAATGTCAGTCCGATGGAGCTGGCAAAGATTTTCGCATATTGCTTCCTGTAATAGGAGGCTGCAATGACGCGGTGTGGCTGGTAAAAATTGGAATAAGAAGTGACATTTGCATTCGGGTCTCCGGACACCGTTCTGTCGCGCCAGATCGACTGTGCAATGGATCCACCATCATTAACCGAACGGCTGTCACCATAGCTATAGGCTACCATCATATACAAATTGCGCACATTGCGTTGTAATTGAAGGGAGATATTATACGTGTATCCTTTGTTAGTATTTTTCATCAGGATAGCATCCGTGATATCAGGATTATTGATGGTGGCACCACCTGCACCGCTGTAGATCTTTGGAGAAGTATAACGGAGCCGGCTATCGGAACCAAACAATGGAACGCCGGTAGTAGGAAGGTTGATGTTCTGGTGATAAACACCATTGATATCTTTTGAGAAGATGGCTTCCAGGGTGGCTGTGATATCCCAGAAAAGTTTGCGGTCCACTGCTACATTGCTTCTGAATATTTGCGGAAACTTAAAATTCTTATCCGTTACAGCAAGGTTATACTGGGTATTGGCAGAAGCATTCAGGGGACGATTGGCATTGACATCCGGGTTAAAGGCAGTACCGGTGGTCACCACAAAAGATCCAAAGTCAACACCGTTATTGCTGGCCTGGTTGCTGATCCATACAAATGGTGGCGCGCCGGAAAAGATGCCTGTTCCACCACGCAACTGTGTTTTCTTTTCTCCATTGATGTCCCAGTTGAAACCTATTCTTGGTGACCATAGAACAGCGGTCTTGGGACCTTTACCTGTAGAAATGCGGGCACCGTTGCGGTACACCAAACCGTCTGCAACCGTATTTGATACAAATGAGTTGTCAAATTTTGGGATGTCGGCCCGTAGTCCGTATGTCAAAGTAAAATTGTCGGAAGTGCTCCATTTATCCTGAACGAAGAAACCAAGCTGCAGGGCACCAATTTTAGCGAAAGGGAATTCACCTCCCTTACGTGCGGAATAACGCAATTCGTAACGCGAAGCGTTGGCAGTTCCAGCATTGGCGCTGGCATAAAAATCTGCCAGGCTTTTGAACCGGTAGGCACCGTAATAGTTCGGCGCGAAGCCATTGGTAAACTTATTATAGGAATTCTGTGTTCCAAAAGTGAAGTTGTGCTTTCCTTTGAAGAGGTTGATGATATCATTGAACTGATACGTATCGGTACTCAGCTTGTTAAAGGCAGTGAAAGGCTCATAACCAAAAGAAGTGAAAGCGCTTCCTGCACCGTTTTCAATATCCACCAAAGGAAAAATTCCACCCGCACTACTTCTGAAATCTCTCAACCGGTTGTAACCTACCTGCAATTTGTTGGAAAGGCTGTTAGTGAAACGCGAATTCAATTCCGCGATCACAATATTGAAATTGTTGTTGATGATATAAGAAGAAGCGAAAAAGGGAAGGGCTGTGGTACTGGGTTGTCGACCCCCCGCCGGCGATCCGCTATTGCTGGGCGCCACATTTCTCCAGGATTTCAAATAAAAATAATTGATGTTGAAAGTGTTCTTACTGTTGATGTTGAGATCAATGCGCGCCGTGATTTTATCGCTATAAGTTTTGAAATTGTATTTTTCGTAAGGACCAGCTTCGTAATTGTATTTGGTTTTCAGGAATTGAGCCAATGCATCAAGGTCATCTGACTTTGCCTGGGAAATACCCGTTCCTGAAGACCCGTTTCTGCTGGCCACCAGGGATGTGGCTGGATTACTGACGCGTTCCTGCTCACCACTTATAAAATAGAATAATTTGTTTTTGATGAAGGCACCGCCAAGGTATATGCCGCGGTTATTAAAATCAAACTGCTGTTTGATCAGGGAGGTAGGTCCC